>JAISIN010000086.1 GCA_031262085.1 Prevotellaceae bacterium | reverse complement strand
ATATACTTGCCACCATCAGGTACAATATATAACAGGGGCGTGGGCTATTGTTTATTACTTGTGTATAGGCAGTCTAGAGCCTCAGATCGGGTAGTACGCAATAGTCCCACGCTTTTTTTTGTGTCCGTATGTCACGATACGACGACGGGGAAGCCGCCATCATTATATACCCATTGTTAACCAACAAGGTCACAGTTCGCACACTGTCTTTCTTGCGAAGAGCAACGATAGCTCTCTAAAATAACGGGCGAGATATACCATACGAAAAGCCTTATGAGTAGAATGGAAAATGATTGTCACTTAACGGGACTTCGGGCTTTATCTGCAAAAACCAGCAATAAAAAATAATTTTATAGATTCCTTAATACATTAATTTTACAGTCATGAAGATTAGACTTTTATTATTGTTTTGTTGTGCTCTGTTGCCGTGTAGCATTTTCGCTCAAGACGGAAAAGGTAACGACGAAAGTAACTACTATTTGGACAGTACGCAAGTAGCCAATAGTATAGAATTGTTACCGACTCCGCCTGAAGTCGGCAGCATCCTGTTTCTTTACGATGAAGCCCGCTACCAATGGGGCAAGTTGCAACGGGACACGCCGCGGGGTGAACAAGCCGTGCAAGATGCCCGCGTGGATGGAGATGGAGTACCCATGGCTTTTTCCAAGGCTTTTGGCATTGATATTACCCAAGAGACAACCCCGGAAATATATAGACTGCTCATCCACATGAGAGAAGATGCCGGAGACCTTGCTACCCGTAGTGCCAAGAAGCATTACAATCGTAAACGCCCGTTCGCATTCTACAACGAAGATACTGGTAATCCCGAACTCAGGTTTTAAAGTAGATTTATTTATTGTTATCAACTAAAATTTCGGATTAGACCATTGTTTAACATACTAATAACTAATGGAAATGCCACATCACCCTACAAAAATACTCCTATATTGCATCCGAATGAAAATATTTCATAGCAAGAAGAGAGTAAAAAACTTTCTACTGCCTTTTCTATTCCTTTTTCCATTTTATGCGTATGCACAACAGGGAGATCCTGTAGTTCAGAAGTTCTTTCAGGAAAAATATGCAGAAGAGGCACGAGAAGAAGCTGCTGAAGCAGCGCGGAAGCTGCAGAAACAATATGAAGAGAATGAGCGGAAATCATCCGGGCGATCCAATAGAAGACGAAAGAATTCTTCTTCAGATGCTGCCATAGAGCGTTTCAAGCAGCAACAAGCCGAAAAAAGTAAAGAATACAGGGTAAACAAGACAAATAGAAATCTTGCAACCGATAAGAAAAATGTAAAAAATAGCTTGAAAGGCAACAGAATATCTGTTTCTGCCTTCAAGGATATAAAAGAGGTGAAAAACGATAATAATACTTCGGAACAAATCCACAAGGGAGAATCGCAAAATGAAATGGGTTTATCCTCTACCGTAAGAAGTAATGCTAAGGCAAGTTATTTGCAAAAAGTCCGATCGACGTTACGCCATTTACCCACAGGAGGAAAAGCGATAATACAAGTTGTTCCACAAAGCAAATCCACAACAGAAGAAGATGCTATCATTGCCGACATCCGCCGTAGCGGAGATCGTGCAATAGATGCCATAGTAGAACCTTTGCTGAAGAGAGTAAGGACATCTTTCATGAAAATGATAAAAGGAAGATGGTTAACAAGTTCGGTTTTGAATGTGTTCGAAAAAGCCAAAGAGCACTCAGATACGAAAAAGATGTATTCGGAATGGGTAAATCGGATATTTAAGAATTTCGAAACTCAGTCTTTGAACTTAGTTAATGGTGGCAAAGTATATGATCATTTGCCAACTATCGAGAAAGAATCTACCCGCGACATCGACGATAGAATTGATGCCCATTCTCCTAATAAAACCGGTAAATTTGTACGTAAAGGAAAAGAAGCTACCGAAAAGGGGTCTGTCGAGATATATAAAAGATTTACCAAACAGTAAAACGAAAAGTTATGAGAAAAGTAATCTTCATAATCGTACTTATATCTGTATTGCTATCTTGTCGGAGATATAAACAAACAGACACAGATGCACTTCCGTTTATTGTCTTGCCGGACAGTACAAATTATGAAGTACTGATAGATTCCGGAATACTGAATCGGGATAGTTGTCTCTTTTTTCTAAATTACGATAATCGTCCCTGCATTTATCTCAAAGGAAAGATTGTTGAACTCGATAGTTTGGAGCAAAACGGATACGAACCTATACTGATTTCGGATAGCCATATTCGGCAACTATGTTATCTTTCAGGTGATACACTTGTTACGTTGACCGGCAATCTTGTGGTCTCTTATACAAAACAAGGTTCATCCGATACGCTATCTCTCCCCCATGATTCTTTACGCATGTCCAATGGCTCCGAAGGAACGGTGTACTTGTATGGATTCAATACGGAAAATGGACAATACGACCTTTATAAATACCAAACGAATGCACAGACGGCAGAAAAACTATTCACTATATCCGAGCCTATCATATCGGTTAGCGGGATGGACCAATGGGCTTTTCTCGCAACAGAGCACCGTATTTTTTTTCTTGGAGAGGGGAAAGCGCATCAAGTGTTGTATAGTAAAGATCCGATAAAGGCTTTGGCTTATTATTCGGACAAAGGCTATTTCTTCTCCACAGATAGTATTGTGGGTTATTCATTCGGCAATAATAAGGAACTCACCTTTATGTATAAAGGCGCATCGTCTTTGTGGGTAGCCAATGAAGAACTTTATCTTTTGTCTGAAGATGGTATGCTTGCGAAGGTCGCTCCCATTGACCATTTTGATGATTTTGCTCATGTAATTGATTCTATTAGAATATATCATTAATTTACATCATTAATTCTATAAAGTATGAAAAAGACAGTTTACATTCTGCTATCAGTATTTAGCTTTATCCCCTTGGTCTCATCAGCTCAAAACTGCGACCTTAATGAAACGGCATTACGCCATTGGCATAGGGCGAAAGCGGCAATCAACATGGCAGAAGAGCCGACAGGCTATAAACCGGCGGCCGATGAATACCTTCTGGCGATGAATGAAGCCCCGGATTGTGCTGATATTTGTTACAATTTAGGGCTATGTTATGAGCAATTAGGCGTTATATCTGCACCTTACTACGAAAAAGCCCTCGAACAGTTTAAGAGATACCTGCAACTAAGACCCGATGCCGACGACAAGGAAGAAGTACAAGGTAAAATATACGAAATGGAATATGCCATTGAGAATGCCACTGAACAAAAACGGTTGGAGGAAAACGATCCGAACAATCCGGATAATTACATTGGAAGATGGCAGTTCCACAGTGCAAACGGCAGAGAAAACGATCGATATGATATTGAGATATATAAAAATGAGGGTTACTATATTGCTAAATATCTTATGATAAGGGATCTGTATTTTGTTAAAGGAAAATCAGGACGTTATACTGAAGACGAAGGATCGACATTTGATTTACCTAACACGGCTCAACTAAAATTTGAAAATGGAATATGTATCTTTTCTCCTCCTACGAAATTTGTTGACCGGTGGGTTACAAAGGATACCGATCGTGAACTTAGTATTTCTCAAACAGAATTCATCATGTATTTAACTTACGAAGATGGTAAGTTGAATGGTAAAAGAAAAGCGACATATAACTTTTGGGCAAGCGGCAACACGGATTACAAATATGTACATGATGCCATAGAAGATGGACATGGACGAATATATCAAGATTGCTCGGGAGACTGTGGTACTGATGACGTTTATTTTACCAAGAAGTAATGACACAACTTGACCAACGGATGGGATGGATATAATCTTTCAAAATAACGATTACGAATAAAAAAGACAGATAACATGCAAGTTATCGGCAAATAGACTACCTTTTCCTGCGTAATTGAAGCTGTTATATACATCGATTTGCTGTATATAACAGCTTCAATTACGCAGGAAACAATGAATATATCTATCCAAACGTAAGCCCCCGATAAAGTGCTCGTTGTCGTTGTCGCTCACCGACATCCGAGATATACATCCCATTGTACGTTGACCGCACCAACCCCTCTTGTCGAACTTGTCAAGTAATCCTTGACAGTAGTGAGGCTCAAGCGGACAGGAAAGCGTATAGCCCAAGGTGGTACGGGTTGGCTTGGGGATATTTACGAAAAGTAGCTTAATCAAACTTTCTTTTCTTAAAAAGAATTGGCGCAGTGAAGTTATTCGTGTACTTTTGGGCGGCTGAAAACGATATTCAATCACTAACAACTATATTTACACACAGTTATGGCTGAAACAATTGACATTCGCGAACTGAACGAGCGCATAGAAAGGCAAAGCGCATTCGTTACCAACCTGACCGCCGGAATGGACCAGGTGATTGTGGGGCAGAAACACTTAATCGAGTCGTTGCTCATCGGCTTGCTCTCCGACGGACACGTGCTGCTGGAAGGTGTGCCCGGACTGGCCAAGACGCTTGCCATCAAGACTTTGGCGTCGCTCATCGACGCCCAATACAGCCGCATACAGTTTACACCCGACTTGCTGCCTGCCGACGTCATCGGCACGATGGTGTACAGCCAAAAAGAGGAGACCTTCGCGGTGAAGAAAGGCCCTGTATTCGCCAACTTCGTGCTGGCCGACGAAATCAACCGCGCACCGGCCAAGGTGCAGAGTGCGCTGCTCGAGGCGATGCAAGAGCGACAGGTCACCATCGGCAAAGAGACCTTCGCCCTGCCCGACCCGTTCTTGGTGCTGGCCACGCAGAACCCCATAGAGCAAGAAGGCACCTACCCGCTGCCCGAGGCACAGGTGGACCGCTTCATGCTGAAGGTGGTCATCGACTATCCCAAGCTGGAAGAGGAGAAACTCATCATCCGACAAAATATCGACGGCAGCAAGTTCAGCGTGAAGCCCATCCTGAAGGCCGAAGAGATTATCGAAGCGCGCAAGGTGGTGCGGCAGGTCTATCTGGACGAAAAGATAGAGCGCTACATCGTCGATATTGTCTTCGCCACCCGCTATCCCGAGAAGTACGACCTGAAGGAGCTGAAAGAGATGATTGGCTTCGGCGGCTCGCCGCGTGCCTCCATCAACTTGGCGCTGGCAGCCCGCACGTATGCCTTCATCAAGCGCCGCGGCTATGTCATTCCGGAAGATGTGCGGGCCGTGGCACACGACGTGTTGCGCCATCGCATCGGTCTGACCTACGAAGCCGAGGCAAGCAACCTGACGTCCGACGAAATTGTCAGCAAGATATTGAACCGGGTAGAGGTGCCCTAACGTGCGTGTATGGAGACAAGTGAACTACTGAAGAAGGTACGACAGATTGAAATCAAGTCGCGCGGACTGTCGAGCAACATCTTTGCCGGACAGTATCACACGGCCTTTAAGGGGCGCGGTATGGCCTTTTCGGAGGTGCGCGAGTATCAGTTTGGCGACGACATACGCTACATCGACTGGAACGTGACGGCGCGCTTCAACAAGCCCTATGTAAAGGTGTTCGAAGAAGAGCGCGAGCTGACAGTGATGTTACTGGTAGACGTTTCTGGTAGTTTGGAGTTTGGCACTGTCAAGCAACTGAAGAAAGACATGCTTACCGAGATTGCAGCCACACTGGCCTTCTCGGCCATTCAGAACAACGATAAGATTGGCGTGATATTCTTTTCGGACCGTATCGAGAAGTTCATACCCCCGAAGAAGGGACGGAAACACATCCTGTATATCATCCGCGAGTTGATAGACTTTAGCGCCGAAAGCCGCCGTACGGACATACGGCTGGCGCTGGAGTATCTGACCAACGTGATGAAACGGCGCTGCACGGCCTTCCTGCTGTCGGACTTTATAGACCACAGCGACTTCAAGAACGCCATGGTCATAGCCAACCGCAAGCACGACGTGGCAGCGGTGCAGGTGTACGACCGTCGCGTAGAGGAGCTGCCCTCCATCGGCATGATGAAGATAAAGGATGCCGAGACGGGGCACGAACAGTGGATTGACACCTCGTCGCGTGCAGTGAGGCGTGCCCACCACCACTGGTGGAAGGAGCGGCAGGAGGCGCTGAACGAAATCTTTACGAAAAGCAATGTGGACAATGTGTCGGTGCGCACCGACGGCGACTACGTCAAAGCACTGATGAACCTGTTTGCTAAACGAAATTAAGCTGATGAAGAAACAGTTATTATTTATACTCCTGATGGTGAGCCTCGCGGCGGGACGGGCAGCGGCACAGTCGGTGACGGTGGATGCCACCATCGACTCGCTGCAAGCGTCGCAGATACTCATCGGGGAACAGGCCAAGATACGGCTGCACGTGTCGCTGGACGCCGACCGCATAGCGGGCTTCCCGCAATATGCCGACACGCTGGTGCGGGGGGTGGAGATAGTGGAGCGAAGCCGGATGGACACTACCTACTTGAACAATCGCAAGCGGATGGAGCTGATGCAAGAGTACACGGTGACGTCGTTCGACTCGGCGCTGTACTACCTGCCGCCGATGGTGGTGCGCGTGGATAGTCAGGACTATCGCTCGAACGCACTGTCGCTGAAGGTGCTGACGGTACCTATCGACACGACGCAGACGGTGTTCCCTACGCGGATGGTCATTATGGCGCCTCCCTTTGTGTGGTCGGACTGGTACGAGCTGCTGGCCTTCTTAGTGTCGCACATTCTCCTCTCCTTCCTCTTTATCTACCTGATAAAGCGCATCATGGACAACAAACCCATCATCCGCAAGGTGAAGGTGACGCCCAAGCTGCCGCCACACCAGCTGGCCATGAAGGAGATAGAACGCATCAAGAGCGAGAAGAGCTGGCAGAAGGAGGAACCCAAGGCATACTACACAGAGCTGACGGACGCACTGCGTACCTACATTCGCGACCGCTTCGGCTTCAACGCGCTGGAAATGACGTCGGCCGAAATCATTGAGCAACTGCAAACAAAAGAACCCGAGGCGCTGCAAGAGCTGCGCGAACTGTTCCTGACGGCCGACTTGGTGAAATTTGCCAAGCACCGCCCAATGCTGAACGAGAACGACGCCAACTTAGTGAACGCCATCGACTTCATCAACCGTAACAAAGAGGTGGCCGACGAGAACGCCGTGCCGCAACCCACCGAGATAACCATCGTCGAGAAGCGTACGCTGCGCAGCAAGATAGTGCTGGGCGCGGCCATCGGCCTCATCGGCATCTGGCTGTTTATATCGATGCT
>JAISIN010000070.1 GCA_031262085.1 Prevotellaceae bacterium | reverse complement strand
AACTAGCGACCACACGCCCCCCAGACGCGTACTCTAACCGGGCTGAGCTACACCCCGAATTGCGAGTGCAAAGGTATAGCTTTATTTGATAATAGCAAACGATTGAAGTATGTTTTTTTTCGACACCCCCGACGAAGACTAAGTACGCTGCGAACGGATGGTATACAAGCCAACGTTCCCGCGCATGCAAGATAAAGGTCAACATTGGAGACAAATCAATGCAGAATCACAACGCTCACGTGAATGTAATACCTAACTTACAAATAGTTGCATCTATACTCTATTAGTCGGTCTGACAAGGTGATTGAACGATAACATCCCCTCATTACACCCGTCCAACGGTGATTGTACGGGCGTCCCCACCGTTGGACATCAATTATGAGCCAGTATTGACGATCTGAACAACCGCATCGAAATGATGACTATCCACAAATCACACCAATGCGTTCGTTAGAACGCCTTAGTTATTGTAAGCTGAACCTACGGTCGTTGTTGCAGACTGACATAAATATGCAAAATCCGTGTAATCTACGTACCTCGTTCTAAAAGAATAAAATAGCGTCAATGAGTTGTATAGTATACCTAAATTATCCGATCTATGTTACGTACACGATAGAAAATGTTACATACACGACAGTTATGCTACATTTAACACCCATCAAGCGACTACTATCACCCAACAAATTCGGACACAAAAATGTATGCCGACACCCGCCTTACACTTCAAAGGGAAATCTGCCTCACTTCAAAGGGAGATCTGCATCAGATGAAAGGGAGTTTTGCCCCACTTCAAAGGGAGTTTTGCATCAGATGAAAGGGAGATCTGCCCCATTTCAAAGGGAGATAATTTTCATCAAAATGGTTTTTTCTGTACAGACATACGGAATAACCGCAGATTATCAATATCTTTGTCGACTACAATGAACATGATGCAGATAACAAAAAGCATACAGATAATAAACAAGCATACAAATGAAAGAATTTGTTATTTCACAAGTCCAAACCGAAACCGCAGTGCTGGTGGGACTTATCACCCAAACGCAGGATGAGCGGAAAACGAACGAGTACCTCGACGAACTGGCGTTTCTTGCCGAAACAGCCGGAGCGGAGGTGGTGAAACGGTTCACGCAAAAATTGGACATGGCCAACTCCGTGACCTACGTAGGCAAAGGCAAATTAGAGGAGATAAAAACATATATCCAACAACAAGAGGAGGAGGAGGAACGAGAAGTAGGGATGGTAATTTTCGACGATGAGCTGTCGCCCAAACAGATACGAAACATCGAAGCACAACTGAAAATTAAAATTCTCGACCGCACATCGCTCATCCTCGACATCTTCGCCATGCGCGCACAAACAGCCAACGCCAAAACACAAGTCGAGCTGGCACAATATAAGTATATGCTGCCACGACTGAAACGACTGTGGACGCACTTGGAACGACAAGGAGGCGGATCGGGAGCCGGAGGAGGAAAGGGCACCGTGGGATTGCGAGGTCCGGGCGAAACACAGCTCGAAATGGACCGACGCATCATACTCAACCGCATGTCGCTACTCAAAGAACGAATCGCCGAAATTGACATGCAGAAAACCACACAACGGAAGAATCGCGGACGACTGATACGCGTCGCACTCGTAGGCTATACCAACGTTGGAAAATCGACGCTGATGAACCTGCTCGCCAAAAGCGAGGTGTTTGCCGAAAACAAACTATTTGCAACACTCGACACCACCGTGCGAAAGGTTATTATCGACAACCTGCCGTTCCTCCTGTCGGATACCGTAGGCTTCATACGAAAACTGCCCACGGATTTGGTTGATTCGTTCAAATCGACACTCGACGAGGTTCGCGAAGCTGACTTGCTACTGCACATTGTCGACATCTCGCATCCCGACTTTGAGGAGCAAATCGAAGTGGTAAACAAAACACTGAAAGACATCGGAGCCGAAGGGAAGCCTACCATACTCGTATTCAACAAGATCGATGCCTATACATACATCAAAAAAGATGATGATGACCTCACACCGCGTACCAAAGCAAACTGGACACTCGAAGAGCTGATGCACACTTGGATGGCTCGAATGGAAGAGAACGGCCTCTTCATCTCGGCACGCGAACGAACCAACGTCGACGAGCTGAAACGCATCGTGTACGACCGCGTAAAGCAATTGCACGTACAGAAATATCCATATAACGACTTCCTGTATCAAACTTACAACGAAGAGGAGTTGAAAGAGATAAGCAGTTAAATATATAATAGGAACCGCAAAATACGCTTGTCGAGAACTAAAGGAAAGTGATATATTAAAAAAATGTGTCGAAATGCTTTGCCGTTTCATTTTTCTTTATGTAATTTGTGTCGCCCAAAAGCAGAATTTAATTAGTCACTCATTTATATTAATAGATTTATCATGAATTCGAACATGGAAAAGCCCTACGTAGTAGGCATTGACATCGGCGGAACAAATACCGCCTTCGGCATCGTAGATGCACGTGGTACCATAGTAGCCAGTAGCTCTATCAAGACCGGATCTTATGAAAAAGTAGAAGACTATGTGAACGAAGTATGCAAGAACCTGCTGGCACTGCTCAACGCCAATGGCGGACCGGATAAGATAAAAGGTATCGGCATAGGCGCCCCCAACGGAAACTACTACAACGGTACCATTGAATTTGCTCCCAACCTACCATGGAAAGGCGTCATTCCGTTGGCATCCATGTTCGAAGAACAGTTAGGTATCCCCACCGCGCTGACCAACGACGCCAATGCCGCCGCCATCGGAGAGATGACCTACGGAGCAGCGCGAGGAATGAAAGATTTTATCATGATCACACTCGGAACCGGCGTAGGTAGCGGCATCGTAGTCAACGGACAGATGGTGTACGGTCACGACGGATTTGCCGGAGAGTTGGGACACGTCATCATACGCCGCGAGCATGGTCGGCGTTGCGGATGTGGACGCAACGGATGTTTGGAAGCCTATTGCTCTGCCACCGGCGTAGCACGTACAGCACGCGAGGTACTGGCATCGAGCACCGAAAACAGTTTGCTGCGCAGCATCCCTGCCGAAGATATTACATCGAAAGATGTATACGACGCTGCCATAAAAGGAGACGCATTGGCCCAAAAGATATTCGACTTCACCGGAAATATACTCGGAGAGGCGCTGGCAGACTTCATCGCCTTCTCAAGCCCCGAAGCTATTGTCTTGTTCGGAGGATTGGCTAAGTCGGGCGACCTCATCTTCAAGCCCGTACAGAAAGCCATCGACGACAATGTATTGGCTATCTTCAAAGGAAAGACCAAACTGCTGATGTCGGAATTGAAAGATTCGGATGCTGCCATATTGGGAGCCAGCGCATTGGGATGGGAAATGAAGAATTGAGAAGAAAAAGTTAGAGAAACGAAAGGAGTTAGAGTTCCGTCTAACTCCTTTAGCTTTCACTCCTTCTATTCAATATTAGCCTCCTCCAACCGGTATCCATACTTCTTATCCGCCTGTTTCAGCAACAGAGCCACCAGCATGGAGAGAACCGCGATGCCGGTAAAGATACACATCGGAAGGGTATAGTCGTAAGTAATTGCATCGGTTACAGGGTCGACCGTTTTGCAATAGGTATTGAGCACCCAGCCAATCAACGTAGGGATGCCCCACAGACCGATGTTCTGTATGAAGAAGATCAACGAGTAAGCAGTACCAAGCTGCCTGACGGGGAATATTTTCGCCACCGAAGGCCACATGGCCGACGGTACCAGCGAGAAAGCTATGCCAAGCACAATCATCAGCACAATAGCTACCAGCCAATAGTGAATAAAGGGAATGGCGTAGATGCAGTGTACGCCTATCAGCATGGCTGCACCCAGTAACATCATGGAAGCGGCTTTGCCTCGCCTATCGATAATACCGCCAAACACCGGCGTCAGGAAGAGTGCGCCCAATGCAGGCAATCCGGCAAAGAAACCGGCAATCGATTCATCGACGCCATATTTGCTGGTCATCAGCTCGGTAGCAAATTTTTGGAAAGGGAATACGCACGAATAGAACAACACGCACAGCAGCGCTATCAGCCAGAAGCCTTTATTGCTCAGCACATTCTTCACATCTTTGAAAGAGAACTTCTCCTCTTCTTCGTCCGAACCGGCTTCTAAGGCTGCATCACCCAGTTGCTTATCCAACTTCTTATCCATCACGGCAAAGATAAAGAAAGCTATCAGACCGCCCATCAGCAAAATCAAACCCAGCAATACCGGCGTAGAGATTGTAAAGGCACGTGCCAGCGGTATGGCGATGGCATAAGCTCCTTGCGAGCCGATACGTGCCAGCGCTACCTGCACACCCATAGCGGTAGCTACCTCTTTCCCCTTAAACCACTTGGCTATGATTTTAGTAACCGTGATGCCGGCAACCTCGGCGCCTACGCCAAAGATGGCATACCCCACATAAGCTATCATGACACTGGATTGCGTGCCAAAGATGGTGCTACCGTCGTCGGGCATGGCGCTCATGGCATAATATTCGAGCAAGGTGCCGCCCACCATCAGGATGGTAGACAGTTTTCCCGTAAAGCGAATGCCGAAGCGGTCGAGAATCAGTCCGCCCCAAATCAGCATCAGGAGGAACACGTTCAATACGCTATAGCCGCCGGTATAGAATCCGAACTCGGCGCTGTCCCACCCCAATGTAGGTTCGAGCATCGTTTTAAGCGGTGCAACTACATCGTTCACATAATAAGCTGCCATCATGGTAAAGGCAACGATACCCAAGGCTCCCCAACGTGTAGCCTTTGAGTCGCTTAAATTCTTTCTAAATGTTTCCGTCATTATTATATTATTTTTAAGTTTTTCATTCGATACGATATCTGTTCCGGTCTATACAAAAAAGAGGCTGACGCTTTTCGGCATCAACCTCTTCTTATTGCTTTTGCTTACTGTGTGGCATGCGCATACATCGTTATTGGGCAGAATCGGGGGCGGGGGTTACCGGAACCGATTCGGCCGGTTGGTCTGTTTGCGGTGCATTGGTACCCATCGGGATGTTTAACGGATTGGTAGCCTCGTTCTGCTGCGCCTGCTCCATAATGATGTCGCCCTTTTGAGTAACCGACGGCACGGTCCATGCCGATATAACGCTTGCTACCACCATGATGGCAGCCAACGTCCAAGTGGTTTTCTCGAGGAAGTCTGTTGTTTTACGTACACCCATAATTTGATTGGAAGATGCGAATCCCGAAGCCAGACCGCCTCCCTTAGAGTTTTGTATCAATACGATAAAACACATCAGTATGGACACAATGACCAGTAAGATAACTAATAATAAGTAGATCATTTTTGTTATTTTGATTTAGCATTAATAATCAATTTCTCCAAGAAACGGATTTGGTCGGCAAAGTACGCGTTTTTTTTTGGATAATTCAAACTTAATCTCTTAATAATTTCAAGAGCTTTCTCATATCGTTGCTGTTTGATGTATATTTTTGCCAATGTTTCGGTAAAACAACTCTCTTCCGCGTCGTTGTCGGCAGGGGCGACGGGTTCTGTATCAGCAGTTACCGGTTGCGTACCCGACAGGAAATCGTCTATCAGCTCCTGCTCCCGCAATGGGGGCGTCACTGGGGTAGATAAGCGAATATCGGTGTCGGTCGATGCCGGTTCGGTGTCGTCACGCAACAGATAGGCTGAATAATCCATGGAGTAGTCGGGGATGGGCATCAAAGCATGTTCCTCGGGAACCTGCGCCAGGAAAGCGTCGATTAAGGCAGAAGTGCGGTCGACACCCGCAGACTCGACGGCAGAGTCGATCGGCGGAAGGTCGGTGGCAGGGTAAGCATGGATGACGTAATGATATCCTTCTATCAGATAAAACAAGGTCTGGCGGTCTGCCACATAAAGCACCGAACGCCGCAGCTCCTCGCCAAAACTGCTATCGTGCAGCAGATAGAGGTTCTTGAGATAGAGCTGGTGCAGTGTTTGGAAGTATGGATAGCGTGCCACCAGCGTACGCAATTCGTACAAGGTTTCGCGATTCAACGCTTCGGGATGCTGTATCCAGTGTTGTAAAGTAGCCGGAGTCATGTGCGGAGATCATTACCAGTTGGCAACGGTAGCATTGAAAATCTGTTCGGTAATATCCTTCACCATCAGATTGATCAGGTCGTCTTGCACATCGGTGAGCAGTTGCGTAGCTTCAAAGAGTTGCGAGGCAGTGAAGCTCTTCTCAAAGTCTTCATTATGATTGGTGTTGTTGACATACCTCACGTTGACGGTCATGGTAACCTTTACTTTGGATGCCATCCCACTGGCATCTACCGATTCGTTGTATTGATTATAGCCGGTTATTTCGCCGTCTATTTCGAGGTCGGCATTGGCAGCTACCTGTCTGAGTTTGGTCTGTCGGGTAAACAGATCTTTCAAAGACTGGTTGAAAGTGGGCGCCATCGGCGCATACACATACTCAGCCCTGTTTTGAAACTCGGTAATGGAGATGGTCTTCACTTTATTATAATCGATGGAGCTGATGGGTGCAAATCCCATCGACACACTACACGAATGGACCGTCACCATCAACAAGGTGAGCATCCATACAGATACGATGTTTTTATTCCAGTTCATAGGTTTTTATCTTTCGATACAGCGTGCGTTCAGAGATGTTCAGATCTTTAGCCGCCTCCTTGCGTTTGCCGTGATGCTTTTCCAAAGCTTTGCGTATAAGTTCTTTTTCCGCCTCTTCGATAGAGAGCGTCTCTTCCACATACTCCTCGGTATCCTGAATATCGTCGTCGACCGGATGTGGCGGTTTGACGGCGGGCTTGATGATAGTGGGTACCGCAGCCGTGGCTGGTATATCGACCTTTTCGGATGGGGTAGCCATCACAGTCGGTGTACTGCGTTCGGTCATGATTTTGTGTACCAGCTTTTTAAGTTCCGTTACATCTTGCCGCATATCAAACAGTACTTGATAGAGTATCTCGCGTTCGCTCTCGAAGCTTTTCGCATCTTTCACGCCGAAGAGCGCAGGCAGTCGCTGCATTTTATCCTGCATAGGCAGATACCTTTTGAGGATACAGGCATCTATCTCCCGATTGGGTTCGATGATGGAGATCTGTTCGGTGATGTTCTTGAGTTGTCGCACGTTGCCCGGCCAAGCGTAAGCCAGCAGTTGTTTGCGTGCATCCTCCGTCGGTTGTATGGCGGGCATACGGTATTTCTCGGCAAAGTCTGAAGCAAACTTACGAAACAGCAACAACACATCGTCGCCCCGCTCGCGCAGGGGTGGAATTTGTACCGGCACCGTGTTGAGACGGTAGAACAGATCTTCGCGAAAACGTCCGGCGGCAATGGCTTGCGACAAGTTGACGTTGGTCGCAGCAACAATGCGCACATTGGTTTTCTGTACTTTCGATGAACCGACCTTGATAAACTCCCCACTCTCCAGCACCCGCAACAACCGAGCTTGTGTAGGCATCGGCAATTCGCCTACCTCGTCAAGAAAGATGGTTCCGCCGTCGGCTTCTCCGAAATAGCCTTTCCGTTCGCCGATAGCGCCGGTAAAGGCTCCTTTTTCGTGTCCGAAGAGTTCCGAGTCGATCGTGCCTTCGGGGATAGCGCCACAGTTCACGGCAATGTATTGCCCATGTTTTCGGCGACTATATTGGTGAATAATTTGCGGAAAACTCTCTTTTCCCACTCCGCTTTCTCCTGTAATCAACACAGACAGGTCGGTTGGAGCCACCTGAATAGCAATATCTATGGCTCGCGTCAACGCTTCATCGTTACCAATAATGCCGAATCGGTTCTTTACCTGTTGTATTTCCGATTTTGTCATACACTACGATGTTCTATAAAATATCTTCCGAGGCATCCAGTTTCAGTTTGTCACTGTCGTCGCGCTTGTCGTAATATTGTTTTCGCAGGGGATTGACATGTGCCTCTTTATCGCTTTTCCGCCGACGATAGATATCGATGGCAGTATAGACAGCCTGACGGAACGAATTCTCATCGGCAATGCCTTTACCGGCAATGTCGTAAGCGGTGCCGTGTGCGGGCGAAGTACGTATCACGGGCAGTCCGGCGGTGTAGTTCACTCCGTCTTCCATCGCTAACGCCTTGAAGGGAGCCAGCCCCTGGTCGTGATACATGGCCAATACGCCGTCGAAGTGTATATAGCCACTCTTTCCCATAAAGCCATCGGCAGGATACGGACCGTAGCACAAGATGCCTTGCCCTGCCATCTCTTTGATGGCAGGAGTGATGATCGCAGCCTCTTCATTTCCCAGCAGACCATTGTCGCCGGCATGCGGATTTAGCGCCAGCACCGCAATGCGGGGTGAACCGATGGCGAAATCTTGTCGCAGGGAGTGATGAAAGAGGGTCAGTTTCTCTTCTATCAACTCTTTGGTGAGGGTAGATGCGATTTCTTTTACCGGTATATGTCCTGTGACCAATGCTACGCGAAAATCATCTTTCATTAAGATCATCAACGACTTATTACCGTTGCCTAACCGTTCTTCCAGATATTCGGTATGTCCCGGAAAGGCAAACTCTTCCGACTGAATGGTGTGCTTGTTGATAGGAGCCGTTACCAACACATCGAACAGCCCTTCGCGATACTCCTTCACGGCATGCTCTAATGCGTTGAATGCAGCTATTCCTGCTTCAGGGTCGGCTTTGCCCTGCTCTACTTTCACATCGTCTTCGGCGCAACTGATCACGTTCAGTCGGTTGTGTCCGGCATCGGCAGCCGAATTGACGATACTGAAGTTGACAGGTAACTCAAGCGATTTGCGATAATAGGCAGCTATTTTAGGCGAACCATATATAATAGGTGTGCACAATTCCAGCATGGTAGGGTCGGAGAAGGTTTTCAAAATAACCTCATAACCTATTCCGTTGATATCTCCTTGCGTTATGCCTACTCTAATCTTACTATTTTCCATTCTTTATAGAATAATATCAATTGGGGGTAACGGTCACCTCCGGCAGTTCCACACCCGTATTCTTTTCGTAGGGCAATCGCAGTGTGTACAGCGATGCTTCCATCTGCCGCACGAGGTTACGTTTCAATTTATCGGGTGAATAAATAAATATTTCGACTACGATGATGCGCTGATTGGGGCGGTCGAGCCGCATGTACGACACATACGGTCCTCCCATCATGTCGCCTTTCACGCGCCATAGACCGCGCATTTCGAGTGCATACTCACCTCTCACGGAGATCGGGCGTACATCCGACATCAGCGAATCGGTTGTCATATACGAATCGGGATATGCACCGGGTATGTTGACCTTCATCACCGAGTCGCGTACATGCACAAAGTATTCTTTGGTGAATGTGTTCTTATCCGTATAGGGGAACGAATAAATCACAAAGTTTCGGTCGGCAGTAGCGGTATTGGTTCCTGCCCAGAAGAAGTTCTTCCCTTCCTTGGTCGATTCCAATTCGCCCGGTACCCACACATCGCAATCGAACATGCTGTTCACTTTGGTTTCTATATAGTTGCTGTGCGATTGCGCCAGCAGTTCAATCTGCCTGTTCATCTCTGCCCGCGTAAAGAAGTCGAGTATGGCTTGCCGTTGTTCGGTAACATATTTCTCGAAAGAGGCTTCGTCGG
The DNA here is from genome assembly GCA_031262085.1 of Prevotellaceae bacterium. Lineage (GTDB taxonomy): Bacteria > Bacteroidota > Bacteroidia > Bacteroidales > Bacteroidaceae > Bacteroides. The sequence goes on along the minus strand of JAISIN010000070.1, from coordinate 1,837 downwards.
GAGCTTTGATGGTGAGTATCATCTGCGGATTGGCATACACGTTCTTCTCGTAAGTCATTTTAGGAGCAGAGTAGATATTTCGCACATCTACAATGATGATGTTGCGTACAATTTTCAGAACGCCGTCGTAATTGGCAGGCGAAGTGTACATCATACGGAACGAGCGCTCCGACTGTGGTAATCCGGGGACGTCGCTATCCAGCACGTTGTAGAGTGCTCTTCCTGCGGGGCGTTCCCACAAATCATGATCAACTACGACCAGCAGTTCATACGGACGTCCGCTGGAAGTAGGCTCGAAGGCACCTTTTTTTCCACCTCTGCAAGAGAGCAAAGAGAGGGCAACTAATGCCAAACAGAATAAGGACAACTGGGGTTTCATAAACGTGTTAATTTATATTTTCGACAAAGCTACGAAGATTGCAGCTATTTGCCACGCAAAAGTTAATAATTTATGCTAAATGGTTGTTTTTAGTCTCTTGTCGGGCAGTAGAGAGCATGCCGCAGGCGGCAAAGATGTCTTCTCCGCGCGAAGCACGGATGGTAGTAAACAGTCCGTGAGCGGTGAGATAATCGCGCAGGCGCACCATGACTTCCTGGTCGGCGCCCTCCAGCTCTACACCCGGTATGGCATGAAAACGGATCAAATTGATTCGACAATCAATGCCGCGTAGCAGCTTCAACAACTCCTTCATATAGAGCAGCGAATCGTTTACTCCCTTGAACACGATATACTCAAAGGAGAGACGGCGTTGTTTGCTAAAATCATATAGACGCAGCAAGTCGGCAATCTCGGCTATCGGGAACGCTTTTTCGGCAGGCATCAACCCCAGTCGTTGGGCATGTACGGGCGAGTGCAGACTGATAGCCAGATGACATTCCGTCTCCTCAATAAAACGTTTCAGCCCTTTGCGCAGCCCGATGGTCGAAAGGGTGATGCGTTTCGGACTCCAGCCGTAGCCATACGAAGAGGTCATGATTTCTAACGCTTTCAGCACCTCGTCGAGGTTGTCGAGCGGTTCGCCCATCCCCATGAGCACCACGTTGGTCAGCGCATCATGTTCGGGCAGTGCATGGATTTGATTCAGTATCTCGCCGGCGGTCAGGTTAGCGGTAAACCCTTGCTTACCGGTCATGCAGAAGCGGCAGTTCATCTTGCATCCTACCTGCGACGACACGCACAAAGTGGCACGCTCGGCGTCGGGGATGTACACTGCTTCCACAAAATGAGTGCTATGGGTGCGATAGAGATATTTCACCGTGCCGTCTGCCGAGTGCATGGCTTCAGTAGGCGGCATAGCGCCCACTTCGCATGTCTCCTTCAGCAGGTTGCGGTGTTTAAGCGACAGGTTGGTCATCTGGTCGATGGTTGTTACCCGCTTGTTGTATAGCCATGCGGCAATCTGTGCGGCAGCAAAAGCAGGCATATCCAAGTGTTTGACCAACGATCTGAGTTCGGATAGCGTCGAGCCTAACAGCATTTGTTTTTGAACATCCATATCAATTTATTGTCTTGAAGGCGACAAAGGTATAGCTTTTCGGGGACTTTTCTGCAGATTGGGGGAGTAATAACGCGAGTGAATACAAACGGCGCAACCTTTGCAGGCTGCGCCGTTTGACTTGCTTGGCGGAGTTATTGATACGGATCGTCCGGATCAGTGCCTCCACCGCCGCCGTTGTCGGCAGGTGCGGCTGTGCCGCCCCATTCCACCCATTCGATGTGTCGGTCGATGAGCGAACGGGTGTACTGTGTATTACCGTTCTGCCGATACGATTCGGGAATGAAGCGTACGCGCGCGCCATTAATCATGGTGGCGTTTACTTCCTCCTTCGTCTTTAC
>JAISIN010000092.1 GCA_031262085.1 Prevotellaceae bacterium | reverse complement strand
CCTTACTCGCCTTATTGAGAATCACAGACTATCCTCAATCTCTTCATCACCATCCCGATTGTCTTCGTACTCATCACCATCTTCACCCCCACATTGATTCGCTCCGGAATGTCGGTTGCTCTGAGAAAAAAGTTCGGGCATCGGTTACATATACTATTTTGTTGTAATTTTGCAGCGATGAAACTTCAAGAACGATACGACCATATTCTCGACTGGTTTCGCGCCAACCATCCCGTTGCCGAAACCGAACTGCATTACAGCAACCCGTTTCAGTTACTGGTGGCTGTTATCCTCTCTGCACAGTGCACCGACAAACGGGTGAATCTCATTACCCCCCCGCTTTTTCGCGACTATCCCACACCCGAAGTCATGGCGGCATCTACCCCCGACGTGATTTTCGAATACATCCGCAGCGTCTCCTATCCCAATAACAAAGCCAAGCATCTGGTGGGCATGTCGCAGAGGCTGATCAGAGAGTTCGGCGGCGTTGTGCCCGATACACTCGACGAGTTGCTCCGCCTGCCCGGCGTAGGCAGAAAGAGTGCCAATGTGATCCTTTCGGTTGTTTTTCACGAAGCAGCCATGGCGGTCGATACCCATGTGTTCCGCGTGAGCCATCGATTGGGCTTGGTGTCCGACCAATGTACCACCCCGCTCAGCGTAGAGAAAGAGCTGATGGCTCACATCCCCCAAGCCGATGTGCCCATTGCCCATCACTGGCTGATCTTGCACGGACGATACATCTGCACCGCACGCCGCCCCCAATGCAACGTGTGCGGATTGAGCTTGTGGTGCAAATATGACGAAATGCAGAACTAATTGTTTACCTTTGTGTTATAATTAGGCAAAACCCCCTAACGATGGTACAATCCTCATCACATGCTATTAAAACTCTATGAACGAAACAACAGCCGCGAAGACCTGCAACGGGTCGTCGACGTGTTGAACGACGGCGGGATTCTTATCTATCCCACCGATACGCGCTATGCCATCGGCTGTCATGGCTTGAAAGAGCGCGCCATAGAGCGTATCTGCCGCATCAAAGGCATCGACCCGCGCAAAAACAACCTCTCTATCATCTGTTACGACCTGAGTAGCATCAGCGAATATGCAAAGGTCGACAACAAAACCTTTAAACTGATGAAGCGCAACCTGCCCGGAGCCTTCACGTTTATTCTGAACGGCAGCAACCGGCTGCCCAAAATATTCCGCAACCGACGCGAAGTGGGCATACGGATGCCCGACAATGCCATCATACAAGAGATAGCCCGTTGGCTCGATGCACCCATCATGACCGCAACCATCCCATACCGCAACGACGAAGAGATTGAATATCTGACCGATCCCGAACTGATCGACGAGAGGCTGGGCGAGCAGGTCGACCTCGTTATCGACGGCGGCATCGGGGGCACGGAAGCATCGACCATTGTCGATTGTACCGGTGATGAAGTAGAAATAATAAGGCAAGGGAAAGGAATACTGAATGAGTAACAACGAACGCGAACAATACTGGAAGCTGTCGCTGCTGGCGCTTATCATCTTTATGGGTGTAGTGCTGTTCAGAGAAATCACCCCTTTCCTGGGCGGTATGCTGGGGGCACTTACCATATACATATTGGTGCGCCGACAAATGAACTACCTGGCAGACCGCCACGGATGGCGCCGCAGCTGGGCAGCGCTGGTTATCACCACCGAAGCCATTCTATGCTTTCTGGTGCCGTTGGGGTTGGTGGTATGGCTGTTGGTAAACACCATCACCAACATCAATCTCGACCCGCAAGCCATCATCGTGCCCTTAGAGCAGACGGTACATCTGCTCAAAGAGAAGACCGGATACGACATCCTTTCGGGCGATACCGTCTCCTTCCTGATCTCCATGCTACCCAAGGTCGGACAGTTTCTGATGAACAGTATCAGCAGTCTCTCCATCAACCTGTTCGTTCTGGTGATCGTGCTCTATTTCATGCTCATGGGCGGACGACGGATGGAACAATACATCGGCGAGATACTCCCCTTTAGCGAGGTAAACACCAAAGAGGTGCTGCTCGAAGTTCATCACATCGTACAGTCGAATGCTATTGGTATCCCCTTGCTGGCACTCATACAAGGCGTGATTGCCACCATCGGATACTGGATATTCGACACTCCCAACCTATTGCTTGCCGGGGTATTGACTTGCGTTGCCACGATCATCCCGATGGTGGGCACTGCCTTGGTGTGGGTGCCTCTTGCCATCTACGAGGCATTGACCGGCGCTTGGTTCGATGCCATCGGACTGCTGCTCTACGGCGGGTTGGTCATCTCTCAACTCGACAACCTGATACGCTTCCTCTTACAAAAGAAATTGGCAGATACCCATCCCCTGATCACCATCTTCGGCGTAGTCATCGGACTTTCGCTTTTCGGATTTATGGGAATCATCTTCGGTCCTTTGCTGTTGGCGCTGTTCCTGCTTTTCGTCGACATGTTCAAAAGGGAGTATTTACGCTGACCCTTTTCTATCCATCGGCTGTTCTTTTTTTATCCATAGAGAAAAAAAGGTAGCTTTCGACGTTTTTTTTTTCATTTTGTTTGGTGGCAATAAAAAAGTATCTACATTTGCAACATAATTATATACTCGAATGAGTCACCACCTTAGGATGATTTGGTAATGAAACAAAGAGACAGGCTTGTAACTCGATACAAAAAATCGGGAATCGTCTTGATGCAGGGAATAATGTATTTACTATTCCTATTATTCTCGGTGGAAGTCTATGGTCAGTCGGGTGATAAAACTGTTAACATACTGGTTGACATGGGATTTGAAAATGTTGGCTGGAACGAAGATGAAAAAGAACGTGTATATCTCATACAGAACACCGCCTATCGCCTGAACGGCATCGGTATCGGCAAAGCTGTAGATGTGATTCAGAAGAGCGGAATGCCCGACAATAAAGCTTGTCGAATCATAGTGTTGGAAAACAACATCCCTCAAATCTCTTTATATTATGAGCCTATCACCGACTCCATCGCGTCTCCGCAAAGAGCCGATTGGGACGTAAGTTATGATTTGGGCGATACGTGGCAGCAAGCACGGAAGAGTAAGCAAAACTCATCTTTGTTTAAGGTAGACATGGTGGTCTATCCGGAATTGGGGTTGCAGAACGTGGTCATCACGCAGATATACCAAGTGGTGTTCAACCTCTCGCCGGCTATTGAGGTGTCGTTATGGAAAGGTATGAAGTTGACCGCACAGGTGGTATTGCCTGTGTATTGCGACGGCTTCCCCGACGAATACCGCAAAGTACGACCCAACTTTGTGAATGTGTCGCAATCCTTTCGCCTTCCCTATAACATCTGGGGAACGCTGACAGTGGGGCACTTCAACTCCAACCGTTACGGCGCCGATTTGCAATTGAAGCATCGCTTCGTGCGCGACAACCGCTTCGGATGGGATGCACGCCTCGGATATACCGGCGCTGCCGTATGGGACGGCTTTGTGTGCCGGTATAGTACACACCGAATATGGACATGGTCGCTGGGAGGATACTTCTACTGGCCAAAATATAATATAGAAGCTACGGCAAAGTACGAACGATACTTATTAGGTGAAACAGGGGTCAGAGTAGACCTTATCCGCCATTTCCGCTACGCCTCAATCGGGTTCTTCGCCATGAAATCATGGCATGTCATCCCGTCAAAGAATAGAGAGGTGAGCGCCAATGGGGGATTTCGGTTTCAGGTAGCCCTGCCACCCTATAAATACAAACGGAAAGGATACATCCCGCGGGTAACCCCTTCGCGCAACATGGGAATGGCTTACAACGCAGGCAGCGAGCAGTACTACTACAAGTCGTATCGACCCACAGCCGGAGACAATATCATGCAATCGAATAGTTTAAACCCATATTTTATAAAATCGGAATTACTAAATTTTTAAATTGAATTGAGATGAAAAAGAACAGATTTTTTGGACTAAACGTGAAGTTCGCGTTAATGCTGGTGGCAATCTGCGGTATGTTCGCAGGATGCTACGAGAAAGAAGAAAATGTGACTCCGGAGCAACCTAATACAACTCCGCCAGTCTACCAAATTGCCGGTGTCGTATACGATGCCACTACCGGTGGTGCATTGGATGGCGTATCCGTGAACAACGGGCAGGCTGAAACCTCTGCAGACGGCTCCTATGAAATGAGAGCCAATGTTGGCGTGAATGTAGTAACTTTTAGGAAGGATGGCTATCAGCCGGTAAATACGTCGGTATCTATCGCGGTTGCCAAAAATGGTGAGGTAGTTACCTACAACGTCGATGCTGCTATGTACAAGACGGATACAGCTCCTGCCGAACCGACGTATAAGACAGTGAAATACTACATCAAGGCAATCGCTTTTGATGCAGAAACCTCTGCTGTTATTACGTTGACAAACATCATCAGCAATACCGTTACATTCACCAATCTGACACCCGATGGCGAAGGCTTTATTACTTCAGACGAAGTAGCTCCGGGCACTTATCTGCTTAATGCGGTTGCCGACGGATACCATCAGGCCAATATTGTGGTAAATGTTGAAGCCAAGGCTGCTCAGGAAGGTTCGGGTGAACAATTGGAATATACCGTTGCACCGTTCCACATGGAGAAGATTGCGCCGGAACCTGTTGTCGTTAAGAGATACTATATAGCAGGTACTGTTATCAATACAAACGATGCAGTGGTAGATGGTGCCGGCGTAACGATCGAAGTAGCTGCCAAGACTTACGAGGTTACCACCGATGCCAATGGTGCCTTTGTCGTTGAAATCGACGGAACTAATATCACTGCAACCTCTTTAGCTACGGTTACTGTCAGCAAAGTGGAATATCTCACACAAAAGAAATCGATCTTCGTGACCTATCTTGCCGAAAGTGGTACTTCGATATCGAAGGTTGAATTCATTCTGAAGTCTGAACCTAAGGGTGGTTCGACCGACGTGAGCGTAGCTACATCCGGTACAGCCCAAGCTCCGGCGGCAACAGAAGATGTGAAGGACAACTTGGCAACCACCAATCCTGACGCTGCAGCTGCTCTCGAAGAAGTAGGCGCTACGGGCGACGTACTCCCCGTAGAAGTAGCAACTGCTATCAGCAGTGACCTGACCTCTAACGAAGTTGTAGTAGATCCGGCAACCGGCGACCCGACAACGGAGACAAAGCCTGTTACCGACAACATTACCGTACCTGCCAATACCACCGTTTATTATACGACACCCGACGAAACTGTTCCGACCGCAGTCGACTTGGCTATCACCCGTGACATCGCAGAGGAAAAAGCAACAGCTTCTGTTCGCGTGTACGAAGGTACTCCAAGTGGAACCGTCTTCTCGAAACCGCTGGAAATTCGCTTCGAAGCACCTGCTACCACCAATGGTGAAGATGTACAGCTGGCATTGCCGCTGATGTACGAACAAGCCGACGGTAGCTGGAAGGCGAAAGAAGGTTCGTATGCCGACTATGATCCGACAACCAAGGGATTTGTAGGTGCAGTGAACCACTTCTCCAAATTCAAATTTGGTTATGAAGAGAACATTGCACCCGGCAACATAGTTGACCAGCCTGTTATCAATTTTGCCAAAGAGGCTTACACCGGCGCAAGCTCGGCAGTAGTGACCGTAATACTTTCCTATCAGGGTGGTACAGCTTACGACGGTGATACACCGAAATTGGCTACTGAGAAACAAATGCCCGGAATGAACAATGGTACGCAGAACTATGTAGCCATGCTGTTGCAGAACATGATTAAGGTTGATAACAACAATATCAAACCGAACAACAGCTACGTCGCCATGAACTTCTCTCGTGACTATACAATTCCCGCTAATCAACAGCTAACCGGCTTTACACTGACTCTGAAAGAGCAGAAGACGACCTATACGGTAACTGCTATTGGCGAGAAGAAAGACAACTATGCACCTATCAAGGTTCAGGTAGTTGTCAAGAGAATCGTGTCGCAGACCTTGACGCCGATCTACAAACCCGGTCACGGCAAGGGTCAGGGTGACGACCTGAATGCAGGTGGTGGTATTATTACTTTAGAGTAACTTTAGAGTAAACGATTAGAAGAAAGGAAACATTGAACCGAAAGCACATGAGGCTCTCTAAAACAAGCATATTGCGGTCGTTCGTTACGGTACTGACTATCGGACTGCCCGCTGTGCTTTCGGCTCAATTCACCTACGGCGTTACTGGATTACTGCATGCTCCCTCAGCAGAGATGCAACGCGATAAAACGGTGATGCTGGGCGGTAACTTTCTAAACAAAGAGATCACTCCTTCGAAGTGGACGTACCATACGTACAATTACTTTTTGAATGTAACCATATTGCCTTGGTTAGAACTATCCTACACCTGCACCCTATTCGACGCCAAGTCGTTAGGACTGGAGGAGAAAGGCTACAAAGGCTATACCGGCTTTCGCAATCAAGACAGATACTTCTCTGCCAGATTGCGGTTGCTCAAAGAAGGGCAATTCTGGAGATATATGCCGGCAGTGGTTGTCGGAACTTCCGACCCCTTCACCTCTACCGGTGGAGGAACGTTGGCAAGTGAAAAAGGAAACGGATATTTCAGCCGCTTCTTTCTGGCAGCTACCAAGCATCTATCGCTCGGAAAAGAGGAGGTGGGGATACACCTCTCCTATTTGCGAAACCGACGGGTGGATTACCACCTCGACGGCGTAGCCGGAGGAATCACCTACAACCCCTCCTTTCATTCGCAACTGAGGCTGATTGCAGAATATGACACCAAAGATGTAGCTATCGGCGCCACCTATCTGGCTTTCAAACATCTGTATCTACAAGCCGAGTTGCAGCGAATGAAGTACTTTACCGGCGGGTTGACATTTGTCATGAATCTAAAGTGACACACAGCGCGATGCGTTTAACGAAGGAAATGAGTAGAACTTTAAAATAAAGAAACTATAATGAAAAGCAAAGTAGTAATATTATCAATGATGCTGGCCGGTGTGGCTGCATCGACTACTGCGCAAGAAAAAGAGAAATACGTAAGCGAAAAAGCTTCGGATAATATCTTTATGAGCGTAGGTGTAGGAGTGTCTTCCTCTATGTACAGAGAGGGAAATCGCTTCGACTTCGGGAATTCTCTTTCCCCGCATATCACATTGTCTCTCGGAAAATGGATCAACCCCACCTGGGGATTCCGCGGACAAGTGGGCTTCTGGCAAGATAAAGTAAATTCGGGATGGGGCGAAACAGGTTCTTATCGCGAAGTGAGCGACGGCTATTATGTGCCTTATGCAGGTATAACCGAGAAATACAACGTCACCACCGGAAGGCTGCGTTTAGACGGGTTGTTCAACCTCTCGAATGCCATCTGGGGCTACAATCCCGACCGCCTCTTTAACTTGTCGATCTTTGCCGGTCCCGGCTTGATCTTTGCCAACTCTTACGACATGGGACAGATCGTCGGCAACCAAAATACCGGTACATGGTCGAGAGACGCCGGCGATAAGAAACTCCGCACCTTTGTCAACGGTTCGGTAGGATTGCTGGGTAAGTTCAACCTGAGCAGCTGCATCGACCTCGACATTGAAGCCCGTGGCGAACTGTCGCCGGCTTACGATGGCGATCTCACGTATGCACAGACCACCGGTGGCTTGTTCGTTACTGCCGGTCTGACCTACACCTTTGGCGGGAAGACGTTCATCCCCTACGGCAGCAAGGTCGACCAGCAGGCTATCAACGACGAAATCAACCGCTACCGCGACCAATTGGCACAGGCACAGAACGACTTGGCACAAGCCAAGAGCGCACTGAGCAAGGCACAATCGCAACGCCCCGTTACCAAAGAAGTGGTGAAAGAGGTACAAACAGTAGGACCGCGCGCCATCTTCTTCCGCATCGGAAGCTCCGTGTTAGACGATTATGGCAAGGTGAATATCGAACTGGCAGCCAAGGTGATGAAGGCTAACCCCGATAAGAAGTACAAGATTGCCGGTTATGCCGACAAAGCTACGGGTAGCACCACCACCAACCAGAAACTGAGTGATAAACGTGCGCAGGTTGTGTACGACGCATTGGTAGCACAAGGCGTTGACAAGAGCCAGCTCTCATTCGCCGGTCAGGGTGCCACACCCAACATGTTTGGAAAAGATTATCTAAACCGTGTAGTAATACTGGAATAAATATGGGTGTACATAGAGGAGAAAACTCTATATGATGATGTTCGGGGAGACTGACAACAGCCTCCCCGAATTGTTTTTGAGGGGATTTGCCATAAAATACCCTAAGAAAAGAAGGAGGTTTCAAAAAAAAGTCCGTTATTTGCACACTGATTATCTAATAGAAGAAATATGGAATTTTCCGCCAAACAGATTGCGACATTTATAGAAGGAGAGGTGATAGGAGATGAACAAGCAACAGTACATGCTTTTGCCAAAATAGAAGAGGCTACCAGCGGTACCCTTTCGTTTCTTTCCAATCCCAAATATACACCTTATATATATACCACCCAAGCCACCATCGTGTTGGTGAATAGCGACTTTGTTCCCGACCATCCTGTCGCTGCCACCCTGATAAAGGTGCGCAATGCTTACGAAAGCTTAGCCAGACTGCTCACCTTGTATCAACAAAGTATCCCCCCCAAACGAGGCATCAGTCCGATGGCGTTCATCGCTCCCGGGGCACAAATAGGCGACGATGTATATATCGGACCCTTTGTCAGCATCGGCGAAAGAGCTGTTATAGGTAATCATACGCAAATCTATTCCAATACCAGTATCGGCGACGACGCACAGATAGGCGACCATTGCTGCCTCTACTCGGGTGTACATGTCTATGAACGTTGCCGCATCGGTCATCGCTGTATTCTCCATGCGGGCGCCGTGATAGGAGCCGACGGCTTCGGCTTTGCACCCGCTGCCGACGGATACCGGAAAATACCGCAGATAGGCTTCGTGATACTCGAAGACGATGTAGAGGTGGGAGCCAATACCTGCATCGACCGGTCGACCATGAACGCCACCATTATACATCGGGGTGTAAAGCTCGATAACCTGATACAGATAGCACACAACGATGAAATTGGAGCACATACGGTGATTGCCGCGCAAGCAGGCATTGCCGGCTCTACCAAAATAGGGGAGTGGTGCATGATTGGCGGACAGGCAGGCATTGCCGGACACAGCCGCATCGGCAATCACGTAGGCTTGGGAGCACAGTCGGGCGTGCCGGGCGACATCAAAGACGGCAGTCAGCTCATCGGCACACCGCCCATGGACCAAAAAACCTTCTTCAAAGCGGGAGTAGCTTTGCGCAGCCTGCCCGATATGCTCAAGGAGATACGCCAACTGCGCAAAGAGCTGGATGCCCTCAAAAAGCAGTCGGGATGGGTACACTCATCTTAAAACAAGAAATATTAGAACTTTAACATAAAGTAAGATAGATGCTGAAACAACAGACACTGAAAGAGAGCTTTTCGCTGAGCGGGAAAGGCTTACACACCGGACTTGAACTGACCGTTACGTTCAATCCCGCCCCCGATAATCATGGTTATAAGATTCAACGCATTGATTTGGAGGGACAACCCGTCATTGACGCCGTTGCCGACAATGTCACCGAAACAACCCGAGGTACCGTACTTTCCAAAAACGGAGTGAAGGTAAGCACCGTAGAACATGGCATGGCTGCCCTGTATGCGTTGGGTGTAGACAACTGTCTGATACAAGTCAACGGACCGGAGTTTCCCATACTCGACGGCAGCGCACAGTACTATGCCCGCGAAATCGAACGGGTAGGCACCGTCGACCAGAATGCTGTAAAAGACTTCTATATCATCAAGTCGAAGATAGAATTTCGCGACGAGAAGAGCGGCTCCTCCATCATTGTGCTGCCCGATACCGATTTCAGCCTCAACGTGCTGGTATCCTACGATTCCATCATCATGCCCAATCAATATGCCACACTCGAAGATATGTCGAAGTTCAAAGACGAGATTGCTGCCAGCCGCACTTTCGTCTTTGTGCGCGAGATTGAACCGCTGCTGCAAGCCGGACTGATTAAGGGAGGCGACTTGGATAACGCCATCGTTATCTACGAGCGTGAGATGTCGCAAGCCGATTTCGACAAGCTGGCAGATGTGATGAAGGTACCCCACAAGGATGCCACGAAGCTGGGATACCTCAACCACAAACCCTTAGTATGGTCTAACGAGTGCGCCCGGCATAAACTGCTCGATGTGATAGGCGACTTGGCACTGATAGGCAAGCCCATCCAAGGGCGCATCATCGCTACCCGACCCGGACATACCATCAACAATAAGTTTGCCCGACAGATGCGCAAGCAGATACGCCTGCACGACGTACAAGCGCCCATCTACGACTGCAACCGCGAGCCGTTGATGGACGTCAACCGCATTCGCGAATTGCTCCCCCACCGCTACCCGTTCCAGCTGGTCGATAAGGTAATAGAGATTGGAGCCAACTATATTGTCGGCGTCAAGAACATCACAGCCAACGAACCCTTCTTTCAAGGACACTTCCCGCAGGAACCCGTTATGCCCGGCGTGCTGCAGGTCGAATCGATGGCGCAGGTGGGCGGACTGCTGGTGCTCAACTCCGTCGATGACCCCGAACGCTACTCCACCTACTTTATGAAGATTGACAATGTGAAGTTCCGTCACAAGGTTGTTCCCGGCGATACCCTTCTCTTTCGTGTAGAACTGCTTACCCCCATCCGACGCGGCATTGCCACCATGAAGGGATATGCCTTCGTAGGCGAGAAGGTGGTCAGCGAAGCCGAATTTATGGCACAAATTATTAAGAACAAGTAAACGAGCAAAAACATCATGATAAGCCCCTTAGCATTTATCCATCCGGAAGCCGTTATCGGTTACAATGTGGAGATCGCACCATTTGTCTATATCGACAGAAACGTGGTGATAGGCGATAACAACCGGATTATGCCGCATGCCTCTATCCTGTATGGCAGTCGCATCGGCGACGGGAACACCATCTTCCCGGGTGCCGTTATCGGAGCCGTACCCCAAGACCTGAAATTCAAGGGCGAAGAAAGCACAGCCGAGATAGGCAACAACAATACCATCCGCGAGCATGTGACCGTCAACCGCGGTACCGCAGCCAAAGGACGTACCATCGTGGGCAACAACAACCTGCTCATGGAAAGTGTGCACGTAGCCCACGATTCACTCATCGGCAACGGATGCGTCATCGGTAACTCCACCAAGATGGCAGGCGAAATCGTGATAGACGACAACTCCATCATCAGCGCCTCCGTGCTGATGCACCAGTTCTGCCGCGTAGGCGGATACGGCATGATACAGGGAGGTACACGCTTCAGTAAAGACATCCCGCCCTACATCATTGCCGGACGCGAACCGGTAGCCTACTGCGGCATCAACATCATCGGTCTGCGTCGCCGCGGGTTCTCCAACGAGCTGATAGAACGGATACACAACGCCTACCGCATCATCTACCAAAGCGGATTCAATACCACAGAAGCCCTGAAAGAGGTGGAAGAGAAGGTACCGATGAGTAGCGAGATAGAATACATTATTAACTTTATACGAAACTCCGAACGCGGCATCGTTCGCTAACTTTAGTAGCGAGCTTGTTGACGCATGAGCATCATCGCATATTATCACGTTTATATTATGATTTATAAATTTACCCTTATCTCTGACGAAGTAGATAACTTCGTGCGCGAAATACAAATCAATCCGGAAGCAACCTTTTTCGACTTCCATGAGACAATACTGAAATCGGTGGGATACACCGACGACCAAATGACCTCCTTCTTTATCTGCGACGACGACTGGGAAAAAGAAAAAGAGGTCACCCTTGAAGAAATGGATACCAATCCCGAAATGGATAGTTGGGTGATGCGCGACACCCTTATCAGCGAATTGGTAGAAGACGAGAAGCAAAAGCTGCTCTATGTGTTCGATTACATGACCGAGCGCTGCTTCTTCATCGAACTGACCGAAATCATTACCGGCAAAGAGATGGCCGGCGCCCGCTGCACCCGCAAAGAGGGCACCCCTCCCAAACAGACCGTCGACTTTGAGGAGCTGGCTGCCGCTTCCGGCTCGCTCGATCTGGATGAGAACTTCTACGGCGACCAAGACTTCGACCTGGACGATTTCGACCTGGACGGCTTCGATCTGGGCGAAGGCAAGCCCTCGTACGAAGAGTGAAAACCCTGCTCGTTCTGATCGGTCCGACAGGCGTAGGGAAGACAGAACTGAGCCTGCGCCTGGCGGAATACCATCGCACCTGCATCATCTCAGCCGATTCGCGCCAGCTCTATGCCGACCTGAAGATCGGAACCGCTGCCCCCACCGCCGGGCAGCTTAGTCGCGTTACACACTACATGGTGGGCACACTGCAACTGACCGACTATTACAGCGCTGCCCAATACGAAGCCGACGTGATGAGGCTGCTCCCGTCGCTCTTTGCCGAGCACGATGTGGTGCTGCTCACGGGCGGGTCAATGATGTATATCGATGCCGTCACGCAAGGCATTGACGATATCCCCACGGTTGATGCCGAGACGCGCCAACTGCTATTACAGCGCTATGAAACAGAAGGATTAGAGCCGTTGTGCCGCGAACTGAAACTGCTCGATCCCGACTATTATCGCCAAGTAGACCTGAAAAACCCCAAGCGGGTTATCCATGCGCTGGAAATCTGCTACATGACCGGACAGACCTACACCTCCTTCCGCATCCGGCAACCCAAAGAGCGACCGTTCCGAACCGTAAAGATCGGACTGACACGCCCCCGCGAAGAGTTGTATGAGCGCATCAACCGCCGCGTAGACCGGATGATGGACGAAGGACTGGAAGCCGAAGCACGCCGCGTATATCCTTTCAGACACCTCAACTCACTCAACACGGTAGGCTATAAAGAGTTGTTTGCCTACTTCGACGGCGAATGTACGTTGCCGTTTGCCGTAGAGAAGATCAAACAACACTCGCGTATCTATTCGCGAAAGCAAATGACGTGGTTCAAGCGCGATGCGGAGATACACTGGGTACACCCCGATGCTGTTCATCTTTCGCCATCTATATAGTATCCCCGTTCCGCCTCCGTTCCGTCGACCATGCGCTTGACGCTGCCCTTATCTTTCTGCTGGTTTTGATAGAGTTCCTCGTAGTCGCGTGTGTACGACGCATCCGGCACCACATTCACTTGGAAACTTAGTTCGGCTTCCCGTTTGGGTAGGATATTGCCATAGATGCGGATATGATGCATCACCTCGCCCACATTCTTGCTGCTGTTGTAGGTGGCGTGAAACTGTCGGCTATGATGTTCGGGAATGACGATGTGCGAGCTTTTGTCTAACACGATACAACCGCACGAGGGCTGTATGTCGTGTATGATAAGCGCCTCATTGCCGGTGTTGGTGATTTGAAACATAATGTCTAACTGCTGCCCCCGCTTGATGGGGTAGTAGTGGCGAATGGAATCTTTGATGTTTACCGTAGTATATTGCAGGCTTTTGCGGCACGATGTACCGGTGAGCATCAGCAAGAGCATAACCGGCAGAAATAAAACAAGCTTCTTCATAATCGGGTATCTATTTTACATAAGCAATCTCGTCGATGCCTATCTGTCCTTTATTACTGTCGGGACCCATCAGTCTGACAGTGAGGTGTGTGACGCCGTCGAGCGACAGTGGAATGGATTTCTTTACCATTTTCCCTTTGCCATCGATGCGCTTTTCCGACAGATCGGCAGGATTCAGTTTCACGCGCTGACAGAGCATATTGTCGGTATAGATGTCTATCTCTAAGGGTGCATAGATGTGATGGCGAGGCATCTGCAGAAAGCTGCATTTCAATATGCCTTTGGCAGGCATATCTGTTACAAAGAAATCGAGACTGACGTCGTTGGCAGGGAGAATCGTCCAACCGCAGTGGTAGTTGCTCGGCAGTCCGTGTATTCCATCGGTCAGGTATAGCAGCGCCGAGCTGCTCAATGGCATCTCTTTTCCGGCAGGCATTGTCACTTGGGGCATGATACCTGCCAACAGGTTGTCGGTTACATCCGAGTTGTCGATATACAGCTTCCAATCGTTCAGATAGTTGAGGAGGGTCTGTTCGGATTCGCTGTAACAAGTGAGGCTGCCGTCGGATACAGCTCGATTCAAATTGCGTATCCAATTCTTGGTATGCTTGCCGGACTGACCGTCGTACATCCGCATCAGTTCTAATCCGGTAAACGACAGCGCGGTATGGAGCAGTTGCAGCTTTTCCCGTTCATGCCCGACCGCTTGTTCGATAAACGTGTTCAATCCTTCGAAAAACTCAAAGAAGCAGCTTCCCGAGAAATAGAGCTGCTTCAACTCGTCGCTGCCCATGTAAAGGTTGAACGGTTTGCCGGTCGGCATACGCTCCTCCAATTGCATATAGTAATGGTATATCCACTCCTTCGATACCGGATATTCCTGTTCTAAAAACTCACGCACTAATTTATCTATCGATTGGTTGGGGTTGTTCAGCAAGGCGGCGAGTACCGACGTTTTCAGATCGTCGAAAGAGGAGTAGAGATAGCCACTACCATTCAAGAAGACCCCTTCTATCCGGTTCTTCTTATAGAATAGAAGTCGTTGGCGGGCAATCTTCAAGATGGGGAACGGGGTGAGGTAATCGTCGAAATTATTGATATAATCCCATACATAGATTTGATGGGTAACACTCTTCCATAAGGTGAGTTGTTGTGCAAACGGACTGTGACACTCCTCCTTTTCGCCGACCAGACAGAAGGGCAGGGTCATGGCGCTGATCAGCACGCCCACATTGGCAGGTAACGAATGGTCGGGGGGCAACTCCGTTGAGAGATAGGAGAGGATAAAGAACCGGTGCGACGGGAACCGGCTCGCCAGCTTCTCGGCAAACCACGTAACGGCAGGTGTGCTGTTGTTGGGGGTATTACCCAATTGACGGCAACGTTCGCAGGTACATGCCGCAGGCGAATCGGTAGGCGCCACAACGATGCGCGTAGTGGGGGATTCGCCGAAGTTGTCGATGATGTACGATTCGACCAATTGATAGAGCTTGTCGGAAGAGAAGCAGAGCTGGGAGGCATCTTTGGCTCCATGAATGGTGGCATACAGAACCTTGTCTCCGTTGTTGGCGACAAGCTTCTTCAGGTTGTGCCCCCAAATGCCCCAGTCGGCATCGAAATTGTTCAGCTTCAGGCGTGCAGCTCTGTCGGGATTCAGTCCGGTGGGCGAGTAGATGCTTCGGTAGCTGAATCCGAGATCCGGCACGGTATGTTCCGACCGGTATTCATCGCTGCCCGACTTGTGTTTAGCGTGCGTGCCGCATCCTGTTAGCAGCAGGTGTATGCAAATGCCGCAGAAGAGTATTTTCCATAAAGAATCAGAATGATAAATAGAGTTGCACATAAATATTATAGAGGTTTTTGTATTGATTCATGAAGTTGCAGTAGGTTTGCCAAGTACCTGTCAGTCCGACTGTGACGTGTGCGGTAAGCAGGTATTGTCCGCCCATTCCGAGCTGTGCGTTGATATGGGCAAACGAACCGGGCAGCGCTTGGTCGAGCGATACCGTTTCGGGCGCACTGCCGATACCGGCAGTAGCAAAGATACGTGTATGCATATCGTCTAACGGATAGTAGGCAGCTCCTGCCTGAAGGTTGTAGTAGAGCTTGCTGTTGTAGAGATGCAGGTCGAACCGGGAGGTCAGCCTGAACACCTCCAGCGTCTTGGCTAAATCGGCTCCCACGGTCAACAGGCTCATGCCGGTGTCGACCTTGCGGTAGCCTGCGTGTCCGCCCACCTCCCAGTCATTGCGTAAATAGCGGGTCACAGCCGCTCCGGCAGTGATCTGCGGGAAGTAGCGGTTTGCCCAGGCTATGTTTGCCCTGCCGCTCCAGTATTCGCTGAATCGGTGCATCCACTCGGCTTGCAGCCTGACGCCTACGCCGCCCCGTATCAGTTCTCCGTCGACCACCTGCTCCTTGTCGGGTCCGCTTCTGCCGGCATAATGAATGCTGCCGGTATAGCTGTTTTGGGGAGTGATGCGGGTATATTCGGCGGTTGCTAACGAGGTGACGGCGTCGCTTTCGCCGTAGCGTGCGCGGAGATAGGTTAGCGCCACCTCGTTGCGGAAGATGCGATGTTCCAGCCCTTTCAGGTGTTGTCGGAACGAGGCTTCTTCCATGCGCGAAGGCAGGTAAAAGCGTTGGTAATAGTATGCCGAATCGGGCTGTCGGCAAGCCTCATACACCACACCTTTGGCATATTTCAGGGCGGTGTTGTTGCGGTCGTAGCGAAGTGCGGTGTCGAGCAGGGCGATTGCTTCTTCGTTCTTCCTCTCTTTGCTGCGCTGCAGGGCGAAGGCTTCGCTGCATGTCGAGAAGGCTCCTGTCAGCTCTTGATTGTCGGGGTAGGTGTGGAGCATGGGTTGCAGCAGCGCCAGCGCTTCGGTATAGTTGCCGCTACGTTGGTACACAATGGCTTGCTTGACGCGGTAGAAGCGTGCGTCGGGATATTGGCGAAATCCCATGGTCGTGTACGATCGGAAGTCGTCGTCCTTGCCCAATAAGTCGGAGGAGGAGATGGCGTAGCGCAGTCCGTCGTCGCTCCACGGGTTCAGAGCCACCAACCGGGTAGCTGTCTGATATGCCATGGGCGTAGCGCCCTCCTCCATGCACTGCTTGATAAACGGTAGCGCCAATTCTTCGTAACCGATGACGTAGAACAGCCGTTCGTCGCCGCTGCTATGGTCGATTGCATCGAGGAAAAGCTGCAATGCCTCGGGGGTGCGCCCTTCTTTGTCCAAGATGACGGCACGCTTCCGCGTAGCGTCGGCGTAGTCGGGATGATTGAGTACGAGGGTATCGAGGGCTGCTTCGGCATCGCCATAACGCTTCATGCCGATGTAGCATGCGATGCTCTTTTCCATGGCAGCCTCGCCGGTCTCGGCATCGGCAGTGTGGTGTGCCACAAAGCGTGCATGGGGTAGTGCTTCGGTGTAGCGACCGCCATCCATCAGCTCGGAGGCTCGTTGCAGATGCTGCTCGCACAGTGTCTCCCGGATGTCCGAATCGTCGGGATAGAGTTGGTTCAGTCGGTTGAGTACTTGGAATGCCCGCTCCTTGTCGTGACTGTCGCGATAGAGCTGATACTCGCAGTAGAGTACCTCTTTATTCTCTTTCCCGTATCGTCGGGCAGCCTCGCGGAGGTAATAGAGCGCGTCGTCGGTGTAGTGCCGTGCTACCGCTGTCTGCATCAGGTAGCTCAGTGTCTCTTTGTCTTTTTGTCCCCGCTCCCACGCCATGCCGTAGAGCACATACGGGTCTTTCCGCTTCTCCATGCGGGCATACTCCATCAACTGTGTGCTGTAAAGGCTGCGTAGTCGCGGGTCGTGTTGCTCCTTCATGCAGTTTTGCAGATAGGGTAGCGATTCTGTGTAGCGCGACAGTTCGCCCAGTATGCCCGCCTTCTTATAGATCAGCGCGATGTTGCCCGGTATCTTTGCCAGTCCGATGTCGGCTTGTTCGAGCGCCTTTCCCATTTCGCCCTCTTGCAGGTACAGGTTGCACATATCCAGATAGTACTGCTCGTTTCGTGGCGAGAGCGTCATTAACTCTTTCAGTTGTTCGATGGCTTCGGCTCGTTGGCCGTTCTTGCGGAGCTGCCGGTAGCTCTCCTCCAGTCCGTAGATGTAATCTTTGCGCAAGATGCTGTCGTTGGGGTATATCTGATTGATGCGTTTCAGTAGCCGTTTGGCCTCTTCTTCATTGCCCTGCTTGCGATAGAGATTGATTTTTCTGCGCCACAACCCTTCCCAGTAGGGATTCACCTCGAGCAATTCGTTGACGTAACAAATGGCGCTCGAGTAGTTTTCGGTAATCTCCTCCACATCGACCAAGAGCTGTTTGGCATTGACGTTGTTGTAGTCGTACTCAATGGCTTTCACCAGATAGTAGCGCGCTTGGTTGTACTCCTTCTTGTTGTACCAATACTTGCCTGCCAGCCATTGCAGGTCTGACACGATGGGGAACTTCCCGATGGCTTCGTCGAGCAGTTTCTTTCCCTCTTCCCACTCTTCGTCGGCAAAATAGCTTTGTATGGTTCGGGCATATTGCTCGGGGGTGATCGTTTTACTTTCTGCCATTGTCCGCAAAGCGGGCAACATCAGGACAGCGTATAGCATAAAAACGATTCGTATGTTGCGTTTCATGATTTTTTAATGTTATGTTTAAATCCGGCACGTTCCATCTTTTTCCATTTGAAATCGTGTGCCACGAGGTAGTTGGTATAACCTTTCAGTGAAAAGAACGTGAGAAACGGATGGTAGATAAACGGTTCGAGCAGCGATGCCAGCATCAGCAGACCGTATTCGCGTACGGTGCTGTAGCGCATCCCTACGTAGTAATCGAAGACGATGATGATGAGCGTCAGCAGTTGGCAGAACCCATATACGGAGAGCAGAATCAGCCAAGCGGTGTGCCAGTTGATTCCGTTGGTGAATGCCAGATAGAGAAATGTGAGAAATCCGGAACATTCGATGATAGGCGCCAGAAACTCGAATACCACGATATAAGGTAGCGTGAGCAGTCCGGTCTGCCGATATTTTTTGTTGAATATCATTTTATGATGAATGGCTAAGGTCTGAATCAGACCGCGTGCCCAGCGGGTGCGTTGGCGTTGCAACATGCGCAGTCCGGGAGGTCCCTCCGTCCAGCAGCAGGTATCGGGCACTTGCACGATTCGGTAAGGCAGGTTGAAATCGCACATATAACCCACCATGCGCGTAATCAAATCCATGTCTTCGGCAAAGGAGGTGCCGTCGTACCCTCCGGCGGCAATGGCAACCGAGCGGTCGAACAGTCCGAAGCCTCCCGACACGTTGGGTATTCCGTTGAGCGCCGACCATCCCATTTTGCCTATCAGGAACGAGCGCATATACTCCAACTGCTGAAACAAGGGGATAGGGGTGCGCGGCATGCGTACCTGTTCCATCTGACCTTTGTTGACGATACATCCGTTGCCCATCAGCATGGTGCCGCTGACGGCGATGACTTGCTTGCGGTTATCCGATGAGATGATAGGCCAGATACAATCGTATAAGGCGTTCGTGTTCAGGATACAGTCTACATCGGTGCAGATAAAGTAGGGGTATTGTGCGGTGTTGATGCCGGCGTTGGAGGCATCGGCTTTGGTACCTCCGTTTTCTTTGTCTACCAGCGTGAGCTGTTTATACCGGGGCAGCGTAGAGCGAAACATCCGCCGGTAGGGCTTGGTCTTGATACGCTCCATGTAGGCATACGGCACCTCTACCAATCGGTAGTACTCTATCATCTTCTGCAGGGTGCTGTCGGTACTTCCGTCGTTCACAATCACTACTTCGAATAGCGGATAGTCCAGCGCCAGCATAGAGTTGACGTTGTCGATGATCGTTGTCTCTTCGTTGTAGGCGGGTGCAATGATGGAGATGCCCGGCGTATAGGGTGACTTTCGGATGACTTCTCTGACGTAGCCTCGCAGATAGGTGTTCCATCTCTTTCGCAAAGCACGTAGCGAGAGAATCGAGAACAGGATAAAACTGAGTATGAGCAGGGAACTGTAAAAGAACACTGCATAATTGAAGAAATCGAAAATAAAGTCTTTCATACGGCTTGGTATCTGGGAATTATAAATGGGTCTTTTATGTGCTCGAACAGGATGTGGGTGTCGGCATCGGCTTGTTGCTCCAGCCTGCCGAACAATGCTTTCCCTTCGCCTTCGTGGCTATAGAGTGCGCGGAGAATGTATAGTCGGGTGGGTTGGTTGTCTTCTTTTTGATAGGCATCATACAAGAAGGTGTCGACGCCCGCTACCGGCAGTTGTGTCAGCGTATGGATGATGGCACGTTTGACCTCTTCGGGCTGTACGGCATACATCTCCATGAAGATGGAAGCGCTCTTGGTATCTTTCAGCAAGCCCAGTGTGCGGATGGCATCGGCTCTGACGGCAGGTGTGCGTGCTTCTACATATTCTGCCACCACCGGCACATCTTCATAACTGTCGAACAGACCGATTTCGTCGATGATGAACCGTTTAGTATTGTCTTCTATGGCGGCATTGAGCCACTTGCTAAAATGCAGTATGTTGTGTTTCTTGTCTTTCCGGTATGCCAGTCCGTTGTGTAAGCTCATGGCCTCCCACAGCGTCAGATTGATGGTGTTGTCTTCGTTCAGAAAGCGAAACGGGTCGCCTTGGCTGAGCCACAGATAGGCACATCGGGCACTGAATCGCAGTTGATAGTTGCGATGATAGACAATGCGCGCCAGTACGGCTTCGGAAGCGTAGCCGTTGATGGTTTCGATGCCTTTCAGTGCGGTGATTTTCTTATTGATTTTTCCGAACTGAATTGTTCGTTCCAAAAAACGGGTCACTTGAAACACCGTTTGAATCTCCTGATAGTTGTGCTCGTTGATCCGTTCTCCACATTCGTGGGTAACCTCTGCCAGCAGTTCGATAATCAGCAGGGTCAACTGCGTCTTGGGAGGTTTCCGCGATTGGTAGTGCAGTCGCGCGGTTATCTCTTCGTGACTTACCGTGCGGGTGTCTTGCGCTATGGCAGCTATCTCCTTATAGTATTGGCGATACACTTTATTGCGTAGCTTGCGCAACTTCCTGTCTTTCCAGACCTGATGTCCCATCCATACCGACAAAGCGATATAGATAAGCAAACAACCGGTGATAAAGCCTGCACATATTCTGATAATCAGTGCATGCCCGATAAAAGTGTAGATTAACCAGTATAGATAATAGTCGATATAATCTATTCCATATAAAACATCTTCCATAATTTATATACTCATCTCGTTTGATTTTCTTTGTAGTCAAGTGTCAAGGCAGATAAACGCCGCAAAAATACGAACACTATTCAAACCAACAAGCCAAAATATGAGAAAATAAGGATAAAAATGAACTATATTTATGGAATAGTAAACAATTGGCTTGTATAATCAATCATTGTGCCGCTGTTTCAATCATTCCGAATCTATTCGCGCGAACGTCGAAGAAGGTGAGCAATGTATCGACCACCTGCGCCGCCAACAACTTCAGCAAACCGTATCCGACGATATATCCAAACTCTATGCGTGGGAGTTGTCGGGCAGAATTGTCACCCTCGAAGCGTTCGACCCCTATGAACTATTCACAACAGAGATACAAGAGATTGTGAACCGGAATCGCCTGCCTGCCCGAGCAGACACGACGCATCTTTGTCATGAGTCGTTACGAAAACAAGCCGCACAAAGAGATCGCTGCCTTACTGGGGCTTACCACTAAGAGCGTTGAGTTTCACATCTCCAAGTCGACCCAAGCGCTTCGCACGTCGTTGAAAGACTATCTGCCGGTGTGGCTGTTGCTGCTTTATTTATAACGGATTCTTGCTTACAATCGCCTTCTTATCATTTTGCTGATGTCAGCAAAATGGTCGAGAACGTTCTCACCCGTATTTTTGCAGGCTTCACCATAAAAAATTCATTTTTCTATTAGGGATATTCTCGTTTCGTTCGCTATTGCTATATACTACACCTGTCCACCCTATCCCGCAGGCAACCTCTCTTTTATGGATGCCATCCCACCGGTGGGCACCAAGTTCGGGGAGGCAGAGAACTTCGGTCCGCAGTCGCAACGACATCGTTTTAAAACCTTCAGCGGCACACCCGATATGAAGAACAGTATCTATTTTGTCTTTGATTAGGTGTCTTTCTCACTGTCCGGCTAAACTTGGACTGCTGTCCGGCTTCAACGCGACAGCAGTCCAAATTCAGCCGGACAGCAGTCCAAATTCGGGGTAACCGCATCAAAGACGAAAGTTTTCGCAAATTCATTCCATGTGAAGAAAATGATAACTACTTTTGTAGCCGTAACCAATGACTGATGGAACGAATGACCAAAGATGTTATAAACGAACAGTACCAACTCATAACCCGTTTGCTGGAAGCCAAACGACTCAACGAAGCCCTCGCACAAATCGAGGGGTACTTGTATAGCGGCAGATTAGAAACCAAACTGCCCGAATTGCACGCGCTCAAAACCTCCTATCAATACATGCTGCAGTATATGCGGCAGGGAAGTAAAGACCCCGAACGATACAACTTCCACCGACAACTGATAGCCAAAGCCTACGAACTGGCAGAGCATATACACATAGAACTGCTGGACGAAATAGAGCCGACCTTTTTCCATCACACCCGCATGCATTGGCGTACCAATCCGTTTCCGTGGGGTTGGAGGCGAATGGTGCATGAATTGGAACATTTGTCCGGAGAATTAGAGGAAGCCTTCCTGGGAAAAGATGAGAATTTGAACGCTATTCAGAAAAAGCACGAGGCATGTCTTTCCGCAATAGTCATGTTAATATGGTGTAATGACCGATGGAGCGCCGACGACGAACAAGAGGCACTCGATATGTTGGCATCAGAGAGCTTTCGGAAACCCGATACTTGCCTGCTTATCAGCGCCGTGACGCTCAGTGCCATAGAATGTTTCGATGAGCGCAAAGTGAACTTCCTGATAGAGGCATCCAATTATCGCGAACAGGAACTGGCACAGCGAGGCTATGTAGGACTGGTGCTCGTCATTCAACGACATGCTACCCGCATCCATCTTTATTCGGCACTCGAAGCCCGCCTCAGCATGACGTTCGACGCTAAGATATTAACCGACATTTATATCCAACTGCTTTACAGTCAGGAGAGCAAGAAGATTGAGCGCATGATGAACGAAGAGATTATGCCCGAAATGATCAAAACCGCACAGTCTTTGCGCAATCAGGAGCGTAATTGGGAAAAGGAAGACCTCGAAGAAAACGATGTCAACCCCGATTGGGAACTGGCATTCAGCCCCGAGTTCAACGATAAAATACGCGAATTGGGCGAGATGCACCAAAGTGGCGCCGACATCTATTTGAGCGCATTCAGCCAGATGAGACGCCATCCTTTCTTCGGCAAAGCGGAAAACTGGCTTTATATGTTCGACCCGATGCACTCCTCCATATCCGGTCTGTTTAAGGATGATTCCGATTACCACAAGAATCCTGTCTATATATTGTTGTCGCTCGGCAAGTTTTGCAACAGCGATAAATACTCTTTCTGCTTTAGTCTGCAGATGGCGCCAACAAATGCGTTGAGTGCATTAATGTCGCGCTTCTCGAGCGAAATGGACGACGACGACCTTAACTTTTATCAAAAGCGGAACTTGCAATCGTCGGTCATCAGCAACCGCTACATACACGACCTGTATCGATTCTTCACCGTGAGCACGTTCAAGTCGGAATCCTTTAACTTCTTCGAAGAGCGTATTGCCCTGCATCGCCTTCCGATACTGAAAGATGTGTTTGATGAAGAAGAACTGATCAATGTAGCCAACTTCCTGTTTCAAAAAGAACGCACCGACGAGGCGCTCGACATCTACCGCTTGTTGATAGACAACCAATGGCTATCGCACCATGCGGAGATCTTTCAAAAAGCCGGATACTGTTTGCAAAAAGAGAAGAAATACGACCAAGCGCTCGAGATGTACCGATATGCCGATGCGGTATATCCCGAAAACATCTGGACGGTGCGCCATATCGCTACCTGCTACCGCCTGACAAAACAGTACCTGCCGGCAATAGATGCCTATCGACGTGTAGAAAGTGTGGAACCCGAAAACCTTAACACACTGATACAATTGGGTAACTGCTATACCGAAGCCCATCAGATAACAGATGCGCTGAAGTATTTCTTCAAAGTGGAGTTCCTCGACGAAAACAACGTAAGGGCATGGAGAGGTATCGCGTGGTGCTCGCTCGTAGTCGGCAAATATCAGCAAGCCATGAAGTATTACCGCAAACTGCTTGCCGACAAGCCCTCTACCACCGACTATCTCAATGCCGGACATACGGCTTGGTTGATGAAAGAGATAGAGGAGACCATACAGTATTATGACAAAGCGGTAGAACGGTGCGGCAGCAAAGATGCGTTCCTGCAACTCTTCGACAAAGACAGAGATATCCTCATCAAACAGGGCATTGCCGAAGAGGATATTCCGCTTATGATGGATTTGATATAGACGCTCGCTCTCAAGGGTCAATCAACAGAAGTTCCCGATACAATCGCTGTACCGGGAGTCCCATGATGTTGTAGTAACTTCCCGAAATGTGCTCTACGCCGATAAACCCTATCCACTCTTGTACGCCGTAAGCTCCGGCTTTATCCATGGGGTGATACTTGTCTACATAGTACACAATCTCCGCCTCGCTCAATACCGCAAAGCGCACCTCGGTACGCACGGTAAAGGTGCGTTGTCGGGTCTTAGTCGTGAGACACACACCGGTAAACACCTCGTGTGTACGTCCCGACAAGGCACGCAGCATCCGCACGGCATCGTCGCGGTCGGTCGGTTTACCCAGCACCTTGCCGTCGAACCACACAATGGTATCGGCAGTGATAATCAATTCGTCGGCGTGCATCAAAGGGGTGTAGGCGTCGGCTTTCTCTTTAGCGATATAAAGCGGTATCTCTCCGCCCTGTAGCGTGTCAGGATAAGATTCGTTCACGTCGGGGAGGGTGCGTATGTCGTACCGGATGCCTAAACCCGACATTAACTCGCGTCGACGGGGGGAGCCGGATGCGAGAATAATCTTGTAGTGTTGCAGATTTTCAAACATTTATATTCGATAAATAGTGATTATTGTCTATATTTGCGGGCGATGACTCCGGAGATTGCCATTATCGACCCGAATACCCTGTCGTGCATGGGGTTGGAAAGCTTGCTGGAAGAGATTATTCCGCAAGCAGTCGTTCGCGCGTTTCGCTCTTTCGAGCAACTGACGGACGACACCCCCGATATGTACGTGCACTACTTTGTCGCTGCACAGATATACTTTGAACACACATCGTTCTTTCTGGAGCGCAAGCATCGCACCATTGTGCTGACTAATGGCAGCAACCCACCGCTGCTGAAAGAAATTCTCACCCTCGACATCTTTCAGGATGAGCAGAAACTGATAAAAGATATTCTGTATCTGCACCGGATGGGGCATCAATACCGGCATCTGCCCACGCTTTCACGTCCCAATCCGGCAGACAACGGACACGAGCTGACCTCGCGCGAGATCGAAGTGCTCATCCTTGTCACCAGCGGATTGATAAACAAAGAAATTGCCGACAAACTGAATATCAGCCTGACTACCGTTATCTCACACCGCAAAAACATCACGGAGAAGCTGGGTATTAAGTCGGTAGCCGGGCTGACTATCTATGCTGTTGTGCAGGGATACCTAACCTTGTAGGATGTGTATCCCCCCCGTTTGTTTTTTATTTACCGATGCAGTAATAGGCGAATCCCTGATCCTCCATATCGCGCTTCTCGTAGATGTTGCGCCCGTCGAGCACCAGCGGGCGTTCCATGGTCTTCTTGAGCACTGCCCATGACGGCAAACGGAACTCCTTCCATTCGGTAACCAGCAATAAAGCATCGGCATCCAGCGCGGCATCATACATGTCGGAGGCATAGTACACCGCATCGCCGATGCGTCGACGGCATTCGTCCATTGCGGCGGGGTCGTAGGCGCGTATCTTACATCCGGCTTTCAGTAACAGATCTATCAGTATCAGTGCAGGTGCTTCACGCATGTCGTCGGTATCGGGTTTAAACGCCAAGCCCCACATAGCGATGGTCTTGCCTTGCAGGTCGTTGTCGAAATGCGATGCCAGTTTATCAAACAAGATGCTCTTCTGCGCTTCGTTCACCTCTTCCACAGCGTGTAGCACACGCATGGCGTAGCCGTTTTGCTCGGCGGTTTTGATGAGTGCTTTTACGTCTTTGGGGAAGCAGGAGCCGCCGTAGCCAATGCCTGCATAGAGAAACTTCCGTCCGATGCGGGTATCCGAACCGATACCGCTACGCACCATGTTGACGTCGGCACCTACCAGTTCGCACAAGTTGGCTATATCGTTCATAAAGCTGATGCGGGTGGCAAGCATGGAGTTGGCTGCATACTTCGTCATCTCGGCAGACGGAATGTCCATAAATATCACGCGGAAATTGTTCAGCAGGAACGGTTTGTACAGTGTACTCATCAGCTTCTCGGCACGGTCGGACTCAGTGCCTACCACTACACGGTCGGGACTCATGAAGTCTTTGATCGCCGTACCTTCTTTGAGAAACTCGGGGTTGGATGCCACATCGAACTCCAAGTTCACGCCGCGTTTATCCAGCTCTTCCTGAATGGCAGCACGCACCTTCTTGGCTGTGCCTACGGGTACGGTACTTTTGGTGACGACCAGAACGTATTGCTGCATATTCCGCCCGATGGTACGCGCCACGTCGAGCACATAGCTCAAATCGGCGCTTCCGTCTTCGTCGGGCGGTGTGCCTACGGCGCTGAACACCACTTCCACATCGTTCAGGCAGCTCTCGAGTGAGGTGGTAAAGCTCAAACGACCGGCTTTTACGTTGCGGGTTACCATCTCTTCCAATCCGTTTTCATAGATAGGAATAATTCCTTTTTGCAGAGATTCTATTTTCTGCTGATTGGTATCTACACATACCACATTGACGCCTATTTCGGCAAAGCAAGTTCCACTGACCAGTCCTACATAACCGGTTCCTACGATGGCAATATTCATCTTATTTTTTAGCTTTTAGTTATTAGTATCGAATCTTGTTCGATTATAACCCCTTGCACGTGGGGGTTATAACCTTGTTAAAAGTATCGTTTCTCTTTATCAAACAATGGCGCTGCCTGGTCTTTGGCAGAGAGTAGCAACTGCTCTTCGCCCATTCCCCAGTCTATACCGATAGCAGGATCGTTATAGCGCAGAGAGGCTTCGGATTGCGGGGCATACACATTATCGACCTTATACATAAAGGTGGCTTCGTCGCTCAACACAAGAAATCCGTGTGCAAATCCGCGGGGAATGAAGAACTGACGTTTGTTTTCGTCGTTCAGCTCAATACTTACATGCCGCCCGAACGTGGGTGAGTTGTGGCGCAAGTCGACTGCCACATCGAGTACGCGTCCGTAGATCACCCGCACTAATTTGGCTTGGCTGTACTCGCCTTGCTGATAGTGCAAACCGCGCAATACTCCCATCGATGATTTTGATTCGTTATCTTGGATAAAGTTCACTTCGCCTATGTGAGCATCGAACTCCTCCTTTTTGAACGCTTCCATGAAATAACCGCGTGCGTCGCGGAAGACGGTCGGTTCGATCACCCATACTCCGTCGATTTCTGTTTGTTTATAATTCATTCTGCTAAAAGGTTTTACGTATATTCATTAATCCGCCCGCATTACGTCCGTATATCTTTCCGACGTCGAATGCCGCTGACAGAGAGAATGTCCAGCCGCTCCATGGGGTAGGAGTGTAATAAATTGATGCAAAAGTAGATAAATTCTGCAATATATGCGGTATGGGGCGGAAAGGAGTTCCATAAGTTTTGTTAAAAGATATTTTTGCAACGTACTTCCACGCTAAGTTGATATGGCCTGTAACGCCCAGATGCAACGCTTTGAGACGATTATAGCGGAAGGTCATATCGCCATTGCTGTTGTAAGCAGGCGAAGCATTGAGCGGGCTTGCCATAGCCATGCCCCAGTGCACCCATCCGGGGTAGAAGTCGTTGTTGTAGTAGTCGTCGGCGCCTCCTGTTTTGGCGACCGATGTCCCGTCGACCCCGTGCAGCGGACCGCTTTGGTTGGTGGTCTGATAATACTCCAGCACCACACCGCTCAGCAGTTGAGGCTGGTGTGCACGGTATTCAATACCCCACAGTCCGTCTAATCCGTTGCGCTTGCCCATTCCGCTCAAGTCGTCGTAGTAGTTCTCCACATAGAGGCTGAGTTGATAGCGGGGTTGACGGTAAGTAAGGCGCAAATGTTCGCTTCCCATATAGTTTCCCTGATAGTAAGCTTGTTCTCCGGGCTGCTTGTCTTTACCGCCGGCGGCAGGGATGAGCACTTTGAAGTAGTCGTCGAGGGTGTTGCCCAGATCCATGAATCTGCCGTTCTCCGGGTCGAGCAGGTATCCGCCGAACTGCACATCCATCGACATGCCTATATCTAATTGCCAGATCCCCTTAGGGATTCCGATGCGGGCAAACATTGCCTTGTGGTGGTATTTGATACTTTTGGTGTAGCCGAACCCTGTGCCGACCTGTTTGCGCTGGTAGGTGTTATCGGTCAGCCAGCCGTAGGAGAGTTCTGCTTTCAGTGCCAGTCGCCGCAAGACTTGCACATATCCTTTCGTTTCGATACGTACTTGCGGGATGGGGCGTGCATTACCCGACCACGTCAGTCCGCCGCTACTCAGCAGTTGGTTTAGCAAGGGCGAATCGTACTCTTTGCTGCCAACCGACAGTTCTAACCGGCGGTATTGCAAGTCGAGGTAGGCTTGCTGCACAACGAAAGTTGAGGTAAATCCGGTAGTCGCTGCCAGATCTACTCCGGCACGCCATTGCCACGAACGAAGGGTGTCGCGGTAAAAGGCGCCGCCCCGCAGGTAGGTGTAGTTGCGTAACGATGAAAGTCCGTGTCGATTGCTGACCAACCACAGCGGTGTGTGGTCGCCGCTATGTACCGACGCTCCAAACTCGGCAAAGGGGGTGATACGTCGGGCAAAGGGGTTGTTCGATTCTCCGCTGGTTGCCCATGCTTGCGCACAGTCCGGCAGCAAAATCATCAAAAGGTATATCATCTGCCTCATAAACGGCGGGCATTACCGGTTTATACGGTACACCGTTGTACCTCTTCGTTGGCAAATTGGGGCGAGAGTGTACTGTCGGTGCTCTTTTCCTCTTTTCCGAACGTGAGAAGGTCGGACAACACCAGCTTCACTGTCATTTGAATGATGTGCAGATCGAGCAGGAAAGACCAGTTCTGTATGTACCACAAGTCGAATTGCACCCGTTTGTGCATCTTCGCCGCGTTATAAGTTTCGCCCCGCAGGTTGTATACCTGCGCCCATCCGGTGAGACCGGGCTTTACCTCTAACCGCTTGTTGTAGTTGGGGATCAGAGGGCTATATATAATGGTATGGGCTATCATGTGCGGACGGGGTCCGACAATCGACATGTCGCCGATGAGGATATTCCAAAATTGTGGCAGCTCATCTAAGCAGGTGCGTCGCAAGAACGCTCCCAGCGGAGTGATGCGCATATCGTTTTCGCGGGCTTGCAGTAAGTCCGAATCACCATTGGGTATCATGGAGCGGAATTTGTAACAAGTAAACACTTTTCCTCTCTTTCCGGTGCGCTTTTGACGGAAGATAACGGGGGCGCCGGGCATGGCACACTTAATCGCAATGCCGATAATCAGATATGCCGGCGGATAAATAAATAGTAGCACGAGCAATGAGAATACAATATCAAACACTCGTTTCAATATGCGGTTTGCTCGATTGCATAAGGGATAACCGTACCACAGATTGTCAGCTCTAATCACTTTCATAACGTTGTTTTGTTTATAGTCAGGAAGCCTGAAGGCTTTAGCATCGGGTGCAAAAGTAGTTGTTTTTTCTAAATAAGGTATTATGTTGCCCGATAAAGATATGGCTCTTCACGCTTTCACTTCGTGATGGCGATAGATACCTTCACACGCCTGCTGACCTTCGACCGCAACGATGCCGATTACGTCGTCATTGAAAACGAGCTGAACCGTTGCCGCCGACACCTTGCCGGAAAGAGGCTACAACCTGCGACATTTATCGTTCCGCTGGATGAAGGAGAAATAGAAGTGACCGTCACATCCTACAAAGAGAATCTGTATCAGATCGACCTCTCGGCTGTCAGCGCAGGCAAGCATCACCGCATACGTTATCGCTATCTGCAAGCCAACCCGTAGAAGCACGCCCTAAGCCGAACCGGACGATCCGAACCCAATAGGAGCGCTGCATACTAGTCGATGCGTGCACATCCCCGAGAAGTAACATCAAATACTCAATCTTGAGGGTTCTTCATCTCGTTTCAAAAGGTTCTTCTTCTCAATCCAGCTCGACTTCTACTCGTCGCGTTGTTCACTTCTACTCCTTTCGACGAGTTGCTCTACTCACTCGGCGAGTAGAAGTGAACGCCGCGACGAGTTGCTCTGAACGGCGCTACAACTACTTCTGAACGTTTGCGCGACTACTTCTTCTCGGCTCCGCGACTACTTCTACTCATGGGAATGAGTTGAAGATCCCATCGGGAAGAGCACGGCAAAGCATAATGTAAGCCACCCTTACATGGTCATGTAAGTCTGCCCATCAAAAAGCATCGCTCTTGATACGGTTTTTCTCCGTACACATTTTCACCTTTGCCGATGTGACGGCGATCTGTCTTTTCCTGATTTTTGTCATTGGAGCAAGCAATTCTACCACAGCATACACTTTTGATGCCAACGGAAACCTGAAAACCGATTTAAATAAGGGAATTAGCAGCAATATAACCTATAATTCCCTAAATTTGCCGCGCAATCTCACGATTAGCAATACTTCCGGTTCGGCAACCAATACGTATACATACACTGCCGACGGAAGATTGATAACGGCTGCAAGAGGAAGTGCGACTACTCAATACGCGGGTCATATGATTTACGAAGGAACAACCCTGAAACGCATACTTGTCGATGGTGGATATATAGAAGGTTCGACCTGCTATTACTACCTGACTGACCACTTGGGTAACAACCGGGTGGTGGCGCATGCGAGTGGGATGACGTTTGATGACAGCACTGAGCCGGCAGAGCAACCTTACAAGTATGGTGGAAAGGAGTTCGATAAGGAGCGGTCTTTGAATTGGAGTGATTTCGAGGCACGGCAGTATATGAATGATGTGCCCATGTTTACGACGATGGATCCGTTGGCGGAGAAGTATTATTCGTATAGTCCGTATGCGTACTGCGCTAATAATCCTCTCAAGTACATAGATCCTGATGGGAAAGAAATAGTAATCGGTTCGACGTGGGATAGATTCTTATCATTTTTTGGCTATAAAACAGACTATGTGAAGAAAGTAGA
>JAISIN010000029.1 GCA_031262085.1 Prevotellaceae bacterium | reverse complement strand
AAAACACTTCGTCCACTTCGTCTACTTCGTCTACCCCCCCCCTGTCTCTTTGCGTCACCTTGATTCAAGAACAGAGCAAGGGGATTTATCCGGCGCTATAACGTTTTCAATGGGTAGATATCAAAGGGACATCCGGCTCACTTCAAAGGGAGATCTGCATCAGATGAAAGGGAGATCTGCATCACTTCAAAGGGAGTTTTGCCTCACATCAAAGGAAGATTTCGTTGTTACATAAACTCTTGTTCTACGCTACATGCCCCACACGGTGATAGTCCGTCCGCCGTAGTTCTCTTTGCGGTGCCAGATCTTATCCTCCCACGCCACACCCTTGTCGCGGTTGAAGAGGATGAAGTGTCCTTCGGCAGTGGGGGCGGCTTTGTCCATGTAGTCGGTGGTCTGTTCCAATCCTTTGGCAATGATTGCTTCCTGTTCGCCGCGCTTGATCTTCAACTCCAAGACGATGTATTGGATGGGACCGCCGTAGCCGTCGGTGAGTGGTTTGCGGATGAGCAGGTCGGTGCGTTGGCGTCCCAGTCCGTATTCGCGGTCGATATAGCCGCCGCCGTTCACCACCCGTTGGAGAAAGGCTTGCAGCAGCAGTTGCGGTCCGCTCTCCTTGTAGTCGAAGCGCTCTATCCATGCGTCGGCGTTTTGGCGGAAAAACTGCTGGAAGTCAAGGAGTAACTTCTCCATATTAATACTGTTGTCGGGGTTCATGTACCAAGCGGCTTGCTGGATGAGAGTATCTTGGCGTGCTGCCGTCAACTCGCGGGGGATGACCTCTTTGTAGATGCCGTTGGCGATGCGCAAAGGTTTGTCGCGAACAATCAGCCCCAAGTCTACCACGTATTGGATGTCGTCGTCCTTGAGCAACCCTTCCACTTCGCCGTCTTCATTGGCAAGGATGGGGGCGATGACGTTGCGCACGCGCGGTTCGCGCAGTTTGTCGATGAGGATGTCGATATGCGTCTCGCGGCGGTAGATGATGTTCTCTTTGGCGCGAAACATCATCTCGGTGGTGATGCTGACTGTGCGGTCGCGGTTCTCGACCATTCTGCTTGTCACCTCATAAGCCAGTGCGTTGACCAACCACGGTTGCCCCTCGGTGGCTTCCCATACCATGGGGAAGCAGGCGTCGTCGAACACTTGACCGGTGGCTTGGGTGTGCTGCATGTAGAGCGTGTGAATCTCTTCACGGGAGAAGTTGCCCAGCCGGAGCGATTCGGCTTTGATGTTAAACGCCGATCCACCGGTGATAATCTCCTGATTGGATTGTACGATGCGGTAGTCGCGTACGTCGCGCACACCGCAGAGGACGACGGATTGGGGGAAAGCGGCAGGACGATCGTCATAGCCGCTGCGTATTTGGCGCAGTACGCTCACGAGCGAATCGCCCACAAGGGCATCTATCTCGTCGATAAAAAGTATCAACGGGCGGTCGAGCGTTTGGCTGAGCGTACTCAGATAATCGGACAATAAGCTGTCTGTGGGGGATGTTTTCACCAGCTCCAGTCTGATTTCATCGGGTTGCTTATTTCCGAGCACCCGACAGAGTCTGGAGCTTATATTGGCGACCACTCCTTGTATCACCCGATCCACATGGTTACGCGAGGCTTGCCCGGCTTCTATGTTGGCGTAGACGGCATAGTAGCGTCCTTGCCGATTCAAGTAGTCGCGCAACGCCAGCATACACGACGTCTTACCCGTCTGCCGCGGGGCATGGAGGACGAAGTACTTACCATACTCGATCAACGATTCTATCTCGGAGAGATTGAAACGCGTGAGCGGGTCTACACAGTAGTGTATCTCGGGTTTGATGGGACCCGCCGTATTGAAGATTTTGGGAGGCAGTGACGTTGTTACCATATCGTTCTTTCCTTTTATTCATTAAACATTGCGCAAAGATAAGCACTTTTGTAACTTAAAAATCAAAAATTAAAAATATTTCGGTAAACAGCGCATAACCCAACTACGAAAAAATGGGTAATTGAAAATTTTTCAATTACATCTGTATCAAAAAACAGCAGATTATATGATTGATAGGAGTTTACTACCCGATGAGGCTTGGGTAGGTAACGGTTAAGTAACGAGGTGGACTCTTTGGTTCACTTTATTTTGCATCCGTTCAAAGGTATAGATAAAAGTGGCTCCGAAGAAGAAAAATCTTCTGAAATTTGTTTTATATTCAAAAGGTATCTATCTTTGTGCCACAAAGTTCATCGCTCAGTCTGAGTGAAGGAAATCGAGAAACGTAAGCCAAGATGCTCTACGTTTCTTGCTGTTTTATAGAACTACGTCCAACCTTCGCTTGTACTTTTTCATCATTTTGTCACGCTGTGCATCTTTTCCTTGCAGATAGTAGGCTGTCAGCAGATATTAAAAGTCTGTACTATAGTATCCAACACAATCTGCACTTCAGCATTTTCACCTTGTGCCGACAAGCTATCGGATCGAGCAAAGAGTAGTCCCCTTTCGCGAATAACCCGCGCCACTAAGTTATCACTCGTGCTCTCCTGCCCCCACGCTCCTGCATACCAAAGTGTCAAGGCAATGCCTATTAAGAGTTTCCGCACCATAGGCATCCGTAAACAAAAACGTAATCGTTTCATGTCGTCATTTCCGGATTATTGATTTTATATTTTAATAGGCATCAAGCAGAATAAATGTTGCCCAGTACTTGGCATCCTTATATCCATTATCACGAATCTCTTGCTGGGCTTTCATGAGCGCTTTACGTTTGGTAGCTCCATTGATAAAGTGTTTATAGAAGCTTATCATAAGGTCGGCAGTGGAATCGTCATAGACCTTTTTTAAGCTCATCATGAGAGTATGAACGCCGGCATTCTTAAACCCTCGTTGGAGTCCGAACACCCCGTCTTCACCAAACTTGCCAAGACCGGTTTCGCAAGCAGAAAGCACGGCAAGATCGCATTGGCGCAGATTCATTCCGGCAATTTCGGATGCAGAGACCAAACCATTATCCCCTATATTCGCTCCGGCAAAGACCAATAAACTGTTCTTCATAGATTCAGCATCGGTGGAACCTTTGACATCTCTGTACATGCCATGTGTAGCGATATGCAATATATTCACATTGGATCCTGTCAGATTCTTAAACGCATCCCTGTCAGCCTCGACATCAGTAAACTGCACAATGCTTTTCACCTTGCTTCGCTTTAATATCGCCTGTATGTCATTGACTTCTCGAAGCGTATTGGATAGATTGGCAAATACATCAATTCCGCCGGCACCGCGTTGGTCTGTCCATAACGGTTTTGTTGAAGTAGCCGTTTGGGCTACGTCATTATAGTTGATGTCACCAAACAAAACCACTTTTGTCGGTCTCTCTTTCTGATGTCGATAACAAAGCTCTTTTGTGGAAGACAATCGATATACTTCAAATTGGTCAGACAAAGGTTTGCCATTATACAACAGATATTCAATGCCTATACTGTTAAAGCTACCATCGGGTGAAAAGAAAATCCGCTGTTTTCCCACGAGATACTGCGACAACAAGCCCCACACCGGATTGCCCTGCAATTCAAACAGTTGGTCATTGCTTTCCATCTCTCGTGCTTCTTCCATATTACATATCGGGACGGCAACCGGAAACGGTATGTCCGGCGTCAGTATCAAGGCTACGATGTAGTTTTCATTATCAAAAAGAGCTTCCTCGATAGCCGCAAATTCGATAACCACATCCGTTTCTTTCATCGCCTGCCGTACATCTTTCCAATCATAAGACATATAGTTCGTGAAATCGGCAAATTCAGCACAGCCTTTGTACAGTTTCAGTTGCAATGCTTGGTTCTCTTGCGTCAGCGGAAGAATTTTCTCCAAATCGGTCTGAACGGCATTTTGGCGTAACCGATTAATCTCTGCTTCGTTCTTTTTTAATTGATCGTAAACGGCGTTCAACTCCTTATCATTTTGGGCGGCTAACACCTTTTCAAATTCAATGGCTGAATTTAGCAGGACACCCTTTGAAAGCAGTTCGACATCATAAACTAAAGCCGCCAATTCACCCCTCAAAGTATCGTCGTCTACCGGAAATGTAACAAGTAGCTCGCGCAGCATCTGCACATTATCAGCGACTTCACCCGTCCAAATCATCATGCGTTCCGCCTCTCCCTGCATCCGGAACTCATCACGTATGCCGTCGCGTAGCGCTTCCACGTATTGCTTATAGTAGGCAATAGCATTGACGTAGTCCTCATTTAGCTTATAAGACCCGGCAAGAGTAGCCAATGACTGAGCGTAAGTCAATTTGCTGAAATAGGTCATAGTTATTTGCAGATTATCCAATGTTTCTTTAATAATTTGATTAAGCTTATTACGTCTTGAGATTTTGGCGCGATCATCTTTCAAATCCACCTTTGTGTATTTACCGGCATAAAAAGAACAAAGTTCTAACGAATTAGCTGCGTCTGCATATTCTTCATACATATCTCTTGCTTCAAAAAGTTTCATAGCTTGTAGGTGATGCTCTATGGAAGCATCATATTCTTCGTTGGATTTCTCCGCCTTAGCCATGCTCAAAATGGCTTTAGGATACCCCGCATCATTCTTATCAGTGGATTCATAATAGCTTATAACCTGTTGATAACACTCTTTCGCTTTGCCATATTCTTCCAATGCACTGTAAATATCACCCATCTCCACACGACATTCAGCTAACTTCTTTTGCGCAGTTGGTGAATTGTCCTGAATATAAAATCCGATTACTTTTTGAAGAATTTCTATTGACGACAAGTATGCTTTTCCAATGTAACTGTATAAAGAAGCAGCTGTATACAACAGGTCGGCATAATCCTTTGTCTCTTTGTTGCCATCCAATTCTTTCCGAATGTTAGCTGCGGACAACTGGTACTCAACAGCCGAGATGTAATCTTTCACCGAATAGTTGAATCTGGCATAGGTCTTATGCACTTCCATTTTCATTTCATTCTCCATTGGCATGGACAGAACTTTAAGGAAGTACTCCTTTGCCTTTGCCGTATTCCCCTTATACATATAATACTGCGCCCTCTCCCACATACACTGGGGTTCATTACACTCTTTTGTTAGTTCGTGACAATTATGCTCTTCCGTCAAAGCCATGATGCGTTGATAGTTTCCGTTGTCTTCTAAATCTGTATATACTAATGTAAGTATAGTGAGTAGCTTCTCATACATACCCCCATACTTTTCAACCAAAGGCAATGCTTGCTCACAATATTTTGCCGCCTCCTGCGTGTTGCCGTTCAGATAGCAGGAACGTCCCATATTCAGCGTGTACATACCCAAATTAGGGTGCGGGTTCTTCAGCTTCTCACACAAAGTCAACACTTGCCGATACAATTCTATCGCCTTGGCATAATTCTTTTCCTCTTCGAATGAGTTCGCATAATTGTTCAATGAATTAATGTAATCTTCATTTACTTCACCAAACAATTCGCGACGCATATTCATTGCGCGTGTCGTATATTCCCGTCCTTCAGCGATCTTACCCTCACTGAGATATTCGCGACCGAGATCATGCAACCTTGTTGCTTCTTTTGCTGTTTGTGCGCTAAATGTCATGCTTAATATTGTTAAAATAATTAATACTATCTATCTAATATCATTTAAATATATTAATTACTAATCACTACAAAACTAATGTCACGGTTGGTGGTATTAATGATTTCTATCTCTATCAAACTTCGCTTATTTTCCGGCAAGCTGAATGAAAGAGTGCGTGAGGTTTGCCCTTTTTTTACATCCACGGTATCAATATACCATTTGTCGTTTGTCTTGTCGTGTACGCGCAGAGTGATCAGACCGCCGGCTTCCGCCACGACGGCAAGTTCCTGTTGTCCACTTGCGGGGAAAGAGTATTTCGCGCTCGACAATTTCCTGACGGCACCGTTCTTGGTAAGTATGTACCCACTGCTTGTAGTGCTACGCATCGCTCTGCCGGAAGCATATTGCTGGGCAAACTTATAGACATTACGCCCGTCAATAAGACTGTCTACGAAAACCTCATCGAAGACAAAATGTCCGTCCAGAGACAAGGGTTTGGCATCTAAACAGCGCAAAGTGCCAAATTTTTTGGTATTACACTCTTTAAAGGCTTTATTAGCCGCTTGTAATCCGACCTGACTACCGCTTCCTATGGATATACTCATTTTCATGCAGGCATCATAAGCAGCTTGCATATCTTTTGTAAACTCTTGAGTAAAGTTTTTGGTGACAATATCCATGGGTTTCATTGTTTTGGTGATTAACCTAAATCCAACTGTTTCCGCTTTGGCAAGAACATTCATGGGCTCACGGTGATAAACGGTGATTCCATAAGCTTCCGAGTCATAGTTTCCACCCCTGATAACCTTAGAGTTAGGGTCAATCACCAGCGGATCGGGCTTTTTTGAGAGTATGTCGGAATAGCGACGAAAATCGGTATTACACCATTCGCTGACATTCCCGCTCATATCATATAAGTCAAGGTTATTGCAATAAAATCCACCGTTGTTGTCGTTGCGTACATGCGCATATCCTCCGGAGTTTTTACTATACCAGGCAACAGAGTCGGGATTATTACTTCCTGCATATTTAGTGGTATCGGCAAAAATGCCGCCTCGCGCCGCATATTCCCATTCGGCTTCGGTGGGAAGTTGGAAATCCAATCCGGTGAGGTCGGATAACTTTTCGGCAAAAAGCGTACACTCGTCATAGGAGACATTGGCTATCGGCGCTTGCGCAAACTCCTTATCGTATCTCCCGCCCATGATACGATGCCATTCACTCACGGATGTTTCATATTTAGCTATCCAAAACGTTTCTATGTCCTGAACTATTTGCGGTGTTTCTAACTCCTTATCCACATCTTCATCGTACTTACCGGCTGCATCCGGAGCAACTCCCATCCGGTAACGTCCTCCCTCGACTTTCACCATATTGGTCAAAATCTCGTCAATAACCATTTCCTCATCCCGATTTAACGATTGTTCGCCATTTAAAAACGGTTGCTTGCCGTTAAAAAAAGTAAGATGTCTTCTTATCTTGGGAATGATGTCTTTAAACAGCGCATCGGGACTATTGCTGTAAAACACTGCGTTATGGCGCTGGATTTCGACAATGTCAGAGGGAAAGTCAAGATCACTGAAACTGAATTCTTTTGTTCTCTCCGGCACAATCGGGATAATGTTGACCTTTCGATGCAAGGCTCGGGCTATCTCAATTCTCACAAAGTCAATCGGGGCATCACGTCCCAACTTTCTGATTTTCGCTTCAAATTCCTCCAGCGTACAACTGGCAAAGAAGTTGTATAGAGCAACCTGTTCCTCCTCAAAATCCTTTTCCTCAAACGCAAACGAGTGTGCACCAATAACCAACAGGAAATCTTTGCATTGGTCTATTCGTTTGGCGAGTTCCACATCAAAAATGCCGGTCAGGTTCTCTCGGTCAAAACTCACCCGTACTTTATAATTTGATTCTAAAAGGTCTTTCAGATGTTCCGCCTTACCACCGACATCCAGACGTCTGTAGCTAATAAAAATATCGTATTTATCCATCTTACTGTTGCGTATCTTTTGCCTGGTCTCGCTTAATCAATTCCATCGCCCTAATCATACATATGTCGTAGTCTGAAGCAACAATTCCTTTTTCGTCTTTGCGCAGATCGGCAAAGGGTCGAATATCATAATGAGCAAAACGTGTTTCTTTGTATTTACTCTTCAGTTTCTTCTCTGGATTGCTACGCTCAATCTCCATAGTCTCTTCCTCAGTAGTGGGACGATACCCCAGCAGTAGTTTCTCCATCATCCAGCGGTTATGCTCTATTTCTGCCATCAGTGAGGTTTCGTCGTCTGCAAACTGTGTTTGGGGGGATGCACCCATAGAGCGATACTTGCTGTCTATTCCATTAGCTAAGTATAGATTCGAAAACTGGTGAGGAAGTATGGTTTCATTCCACACCTTCTCGAGTTCTTCTTTCGGCGGGAACGTTTCGGCATACTTTGTTTGTTTATCCTTACGTCCAAAGTAATCGTAGCAATAGTTTATTTTACGTGCGATGTCAAGTCGGTCTTCTGACGTACCGGGGTTGAAAGTGCCCGATACCATACCAAATGGTCTCAGTGCGGCATACTTCTCTCCGTTCGACTTACTGGTTATCTCCACGAGTGTGCTGTCTCCGGGTTGGTAGACTAATATCGGTATCTTCGCCACGTAAATAGCTTGCGGCAGATAAAGTGCCGAAGCTACGTTGGCTTGGGCATTACGTCCGCAGAATGCGATGGTCAATAACCGTTGTTCGCTTTCTCCACTCCAATGTGCCAATAGCGAACGTATCTCGGGCATTTCTATGCTACCTTCAATGAACTCCCAATCAATATCGAGGATGTCATTAACACTTTCCGGTTGGTGTGGGTGGTAGTCGATGGTACCGTTGGCAACTTTCCCAAAAGTGTAGTGAGAGAGGTGGAACAAATGTTCGTGGGCTTCGGTGAAGAATCTCATTTCCTGTCGGGCATTCGGATCGATAATGGTTATGCGTGTTTTCTTCCCTTTGTGGATATTAGGGAAATGGCAAAGGTGAGCAGCCGTTTCGATCATGGCAACCCCCATGCGAGTCATACCGACCACCACCAAATGTACAAACTTATCGGAGTCTTTCCCTATGGGTTCCCGGTCTAAAGGCTGATAGTTGATGTTTCCTACCTTGCCTGACACAAAAACATTCTGTGCCCATTCTTCATAAACATTGCTGACACTCAATTCCAGCAATACCTGTCCACTCTTTGCATCCTTTGTCAGTGTCTCTTTGTATTCGGCAAATTGAATGACTTGCATTGCCGACTGATACTCAAACAGTATGTGGCAACGAATGGGAGACTCCTTTTCTGCGCTGTCTACCCGCAAGTCGCGCATCAACTCCAGCGTGTGTATATTGATGATGTCATGTTCCGGTTCATTTTCTTCGCCTATGAGGTAGACGTGCTTGGCGGAAAGGATATTGATACGACTCAACTCCTCGGTCGAATCGCGCCTCCCGTACATCAAGGTGATGGCTTTTCGGTCTCTACGAGTGAAAGCTGCCGATATGCGGCTACGCAATTTTTCTATGTCGGTAGTGGTAAGCACGGCAATATCCGCTTCGGAGTGATGTTCTCGGAAGTACTTAATCATGTTGATCAGCATGCTGCCTGACCCTAACACCACTATATGACCTTGCAGGTTGTAGCGCGTGAAACCATGGCGGAAATCATCAGCCCGTTGCGTTAGCATGTTGACAATGACCGATACGAGTGCCCCGCCCATCACGACTATCCCCAAAAAAGTGAAGATGATGGAGAAAGCGGGATGCACTCGCATCCCTTTGTCAGTCAAGACGTCATAGTAATATGAATCGGAATTAAGCAGATAGCCCAATGACTGCCTAAGTGACTGCCAGATGGAGTCTCCACCTATTCCATCGTTGAAAAAGAAAAGTATTGCCCAGCCCACAATGAAGAGAACAATGGCAAGCAAGACTACCCATCCCAGTTGTGACCATCCGGAAGATGAAAACGAGCGGTCAAATCCTAATTTAAACCATTTGAAGAACTTTCTTATCATACACAAAATTTTATTATTTGATTATTATGCTTTTTCAATCACAAACCCATACGCAATAATCGCCTTCAATGTTGACATGGCGGTCATTCTATCATATTCCTTTTCCGATTCGGGAAGTGCTTCATAAGGCACAAGGCAAGGATGTTCTTTCTTCTCGCGGTCGAGCACAGGCGCATACGTCCAGCCTTCGCGCATACGCCCTTGCGCCCACGTGTCATGCACGTTGCAGGCGAGAAACTCGGATAGTTCGACCAGTTCGACGGGCAGCTCAATGTGCGCAATATCGATTGGTTTGGGGATATAAGATTTGTCCATTTTTCAATTTTTGAAACAATGATTTTACTTTTATGTAAACTTTATATACTATCTTCTCTCATTTACACAACTTTCAATTTCAATTTTATGAAACAGCTACTGTTTGTCAGTTATAAAAAAGTTATATCCTTTCAAAATGGTAGATTTGCTTCATATCATCGGGTAATTCGGCATGCGGTTCTATGTTGATTGGGTGTATCTTTATTGGATTTCTATCACATTGGGGATAAGCTCGCTTTAATGCACGATCTTTTTCTTTTGCGACATATTCGCTTTTGACTGCGTTCTCTGACCAACACAAAATGAATAAATCTGCGGTATCAATATATCTAAATATTTTATTTTCATACACATCACCGGCTTTCAAATTATCCCGATCAAAGAAGTAATCTACACCTTGTGCTTTATATGCGAGAGCGACACTTTTTACCGTCGAATAATCTTGATGAGCATAAGAAATAAAAATCTTTTTAAATGTTCTATGCGAAAATTCTGGATTCACGTTTCCCTGAGCATCTACTATACGGGCAATAAACCCCAATTCCCCTATTAAAGCGTTATTTATAGATAATTTTGCCGTGCAAATTAGTTCGCCTGCCGTAAAATTTTCTGGCACAAAATAGACAAAAGAACATTTAGCAAATGGACGTTGCCATATAATAGATTTTTGAGCATTCATTATTAAACGATTTTCAGCAGAGACGTACAAATCAACATCAACTTTTTGTCCCTGTTCTAACTTCATTTGCAATAGAGCAGAATCTTTTCTCTCTGCATCCTTATCTGACTCTTTTGCTGACAATATGACCATACTCATTTCTTCGGGTAAAGATAAATATATCTGTATATACAAATTCGACCTACGCCTTATTTTGGCAGGAGCAAAAATCAAACAATAGACTTCATCTTCTTTTCTCTTAATTGACAATTTCTTCCATAAGTATTGCTTAAAAAGTTTGATTACACTATATATTGGACTACAAATAATTGTTGCACCAACAGCGCACTCTGGTGATTCCATAATAACATCAACCATATCCTGTGTTCGTGCAAAACTTTTAATACCGTCAGCTACTACTAAATCATTTACGCTCTGCTCAACACCACCAACTATACCCTGTGTTCGTGCAAAACTCTCAACATCGTCAACTAGTAAGTCATTTTCGCTCTGCTCAACACCATTAACTACACCCTGTGTTCGTGCAAAACTCTCAACATCGTCAACAAATAAATCATCTGCAACCTCACAGACTTCATAAAGTGGAGAACAATTAGTATCTTCTGTATATGAACAATCAACATCTTTTGCATCAACATATATTGCTTCATATAAACAATCAGTATCTTCTTTATATACAGAAGTAGGAGCAGATGTACATCCATCTTTCGATGGAGGCGGAGCGGATACGACCTTTCTTTTCGGTGAAGGAGTCGGTGAAGGAGGAGGACAGACACATTCGTTATATCGTGAATGATCTATACAAGAACGATTCGATTCCGCAGAATGATGATACATATCAAAACTACGAGTACTACATAGCTCACTGTTATATACATCAAAATCCGAACTATTTTCTTTGTAATGAATTACATAATCGCTATTCCCAAGTTTTTCAATAAACTGTTGCAATCTTAACATGAATCCAAACAAGTTTCCCAATCTGTACCAAGGGTCAAAAACTAATGTCTCTTTAAAAAAGATCCTAACTTCATCAGATACAGACTGTGGTAAGGTACCACAAGCAATAGGCGTGTATAATTCATTCCCATCCATTCTTTTTTGTAATGCACAATCATCATATCCCGGCTTCCAGAAAGCCGGACGAAGATTATTAAGAATAAAATACACCACCATTGAAATTGAATAAACAGCAGATCCTTCTGTAAATATGCCTGATGATAAGGTTTCCGGAGCCATAAACCATTGATTTCCGACAACTTCTTTCGCATTAAAACGATTTGTACAACTCCCAAAATCACCAAGTTTGAAGGTTCCATCATTTGCCCGATATATATTACATATATGAATGTCACGATATAAAACGCCCCGTTTTTGACATTCCGTCCATGCCATCGCAACATCCATTGCTATTTTAATCAATCCTTTCAAAGATAGTTCATAATAATGGCTACATAATAGATCTACGATAGGGGTAGATTGCTCCATTGCTATTACATTATTCCGAATATCTGTATATTGTTCATTGCTTTGAAGTATATGAGGACATCCTTTCAT
Organism: Prevotellaceae bacterium; assembly: GCA_031262085.1. Lineage (GTDB taxonomy): Bacteria > Bacteroidota > Bacteroidia > Bacteroidales > Bacteroidaceae > Bacteroides. The sequence goes on along the minus strand of JAISIN010000029.1, from coordinate 30,849 downwards.
CTGTTGCATATAGTAATACTCCTCTGTACTTGTTGTTTTGCTATTGGGCCTAAAAATTTTTAGTACCGTATTTTTATCCTTTGAGCAAAGATATACATCAGCAGAACTACCAATACGAGTCAACAAACAACCTCGAACACTATCTCGTTCTTTGAGATGAATAATTGCGAGTGAGTCAATGATATTTGTTGATAATGAAACGTCACATTTCGGTAATAATTCCTTGTTTTCTATGTTTCTTGTCTTCAAAATCTCATCGGTAGATACACAGAAATAATTGTAGTTCATATTACCGATTTTATATTGTTCCTGGATGCCCGCCCTTTTAGCAATATCATCTAACATATTGTCACCAAAGCAAGCATCGAAATGATAATGTTGACCGTCTACCTCCACAATGTTCCAACAATGCCGACCAGTTTCATTGTCATTATTCAACCTTCCGAACACCAAACTTGATTTAATACCCAATAACTTAAACAGATATTGAGCCGCTTTAGCATACCCTGTACACACCGAATTACGCCTTACAAAGACACTATAAATACTTTGATTATAAGCAGAATGTATATTATAATTGCAATAGGTCACCAACCATTTATAGACATAAGCAACCTGCTCTTGCTGGGACAATCTTCTTTTTACATACTCAAAGCAAAAGTCATTTTCCAACACGTTATCAATACTATCTTGAATATCTTTTATGCGCTCAATAGAAAAAATATACTGAAAATGAATGCTTGAAGTTGCTTTATCAAAGCGATATTGACATGCAAACCAAAAAATATCTGGATTATCACGCATAACCCAACGAATAGCATCACGAATATCATTAGGAGTTGTTTCTCTCTCAACAGTTATATCAACAACATGATTACATATTGCTTCTTTAATTTGAGTATATATACGACTATCCATAACATTTAATCTCATTATATTTATTTAGTCTTTTTCACTTGATGAGAATGTTTTCTATAATATCACATCTTTTTCACGCCTTTCAAATTGTATGTTTGAATACACTCAAGTCCCGGAGCATCCTTTATAGTAGGCTTTCCCATTCGTGTAGCAAGCCATAAATACCGAATGCTACCCTTTTCTAATTCATATACACGCTTACCTTGGTTAGACTTCAGCTCAATAGTACGCCCTTTTTCGTACTCACGTTCTAATTCTTTTTCACTATATTTTGTCAGTTCCATCATTGGAGTATCTATAAATATGTCAACATCTATAGTACCATTTATAAAAGATGGTGTTCCATCATTGGTCTGATATGAAATATTGTTCCAAAATTCGTTTTGGAATACTTTATCTGATGCATACTTTTTCAATTCATTTGGGTCACTATACATCTTGCACATATCATCTATCATTTCTTGTCTATCTTCTTCTGGTATAGTAGTTGGAACAACCATTGTATCAAGATATTTGCGCATATTATCAATCATAGCATGGTATACAAACTTAGGAAGCACACGTAGTATAAATGCAATTCGCTTCAGTTTTCTTACCTGACTCAACATTTCGGGACCCATTGTAGCAGGTCGTGTATTGGAAAGATATCTTGCGAGTTTTTTATAATGTGCATCATTGATTACTACATTAAGAAAATTCGGATACTTATCCTCGCACAAAAAATCCTCTGTTATAGGATCGTATACTCTTACTCTCTTTCTTTGTGTTGGATCAGAATTGTGATAATTAAGATTCATAGTCATAATAACCTCTGCAAGAGTCCACCATGACCGAGCATAGTTTTCTGTTAAATATATCCACACTTCATCAACTTCCCGAATAAAATCTTCCAACAGACCAACCAACATCCACCTACGCATAGGCGTATGAGCTTCATACTCACCACACAGCGAGCCTGAAGGCAAAACTCTAATTTCATATTCGTCTTGATATTTGACGACAAGATTACCAACTGCTTCGCTAAAATCATTCCGATAACTAATCATAACACGTTTACGCACAACCCCATCATAGCCACGTTTAAGATCTAGTGATTCAGTCAACATTTTTTCCATTGCTAACTTATTAGGCATCAAATCATCAATACCTTTAATCGCTAATCGAGTATAATATCCGGAATGCTCAACTATATCTGCTATTTGGCTTTTAAGCCAAAGAACCAAATCCTTATCACTATTTTTTCTTTGTCTTTGTGGGGTAATATTCAATGGCAAAATCTGCCAACCATCCTTATCCAGTTCTTTACTATAGACCAGAATATGGTTAAATGCATTGACCTGAGCAGTCAAAAGCGGATATATAGTTGCTCGAGAAAAATCTTGTGGTATGGAACAATCAGCAATAATCACTAACTCATTGTGGGCATCCAACAAAAAATCAAGCTGGCTTGACTCTTCAATAATTCTCACGCATAATTCACATCGAAAAGAGTTCACCATTTGTTCTATATCAACAAAGAGTGGAGAATTTATTTCAGACTTCGATGTATAGTACACAATTTTATCCATTAGACATTATATTAAGTTGAAATTTTATGAGTAACTTGGTATATCTTGAGCCTAAAGTAATGCAAAGCGACACACGTAAGAAAGATATGCTTGACAAAATCGTTCATTCTCAACCGACATTCGTCTTTGATAGTGCGATACCTCTTGTATGTAAACATATACGGACAAAAAAGCGTGGAACTCTCGCTTTCGTTATCAATATGTCATCTTTGGTTTCAAATGACTTCTCTACCAAAGATGCCGCAAATATACAAGCTGTTTTGATACAACAATCATTAATAAGCAACTTTTTTCGATGGTATATTCAGATTTTCAATTAATAGCCAATACCGTGGCATTTACAGCCATTTTTTCCTTATTAAAGATATATTTCAACTCATTTTTCCGAGTAGAAGTACTCGCCGAGCTGAGTAGAAGTACTCATTCTGCCGAGTAGAAGTAGTCGCGGGGCTGAGAAGAAGAACTCGCGAGGACGAGAAGAAGCAGTTTCCGCGTCGCCCAAAGCAACTCGTCGCGACGTTCACTTCTACTCGCCGTGCGAGTAGAGCAACCCGTCCGAAGGAGTAGAGCTACTCGTCGAAAGGAGTAGAAGTGAACGATGCGACGAGTAGAAGTGGCGCAAAATTCAGAAGAAGAACCTTCCGGAACGAGTAGAAAAACCCACTGCCACATGCTGCCACTTCTTTCGCCAACCATTCCAGCTATCGGCCATCCGCTTACTTTTGCTCTCATCATCAATAAATTGAAAGTTATGCAAAACGAAGACGATTTGAGAGGCTTGGTGGAACGATTGGGACGTAGTGATACTTCATAATCTGCTGTTTTTTGAGACAGATGTACAGAATATTAAGCTAATAATTGATATATCAAAAAGAATAAACTACTTTTGCAGCAGTGCAAGCTCAACCTCGGATGTCATGCTTTCCATGAGTACCAACGCACTATGAAAACGTCTACTACTTTCTGGCAAAGTTATGAATAATAATAAAAGCGTCTAATATAGCGTATGAACAAGAAATATTCCGGCGTGGTCGTCCCCATGATTACCCCTATTGATGAAGCAGGACAGATAGATATGCTCTCCGTCACCAAGATCATCAAGCGCTTTGGAGCATGCGGTGTATCGCCCTTGCTGATGGGCACAACGGGCGAAGGTTACTCCCTCTCCGGCGAGCAAGCCATCAAACTGGCGCGAACGGTTATCAACACCCCGCACGAGAATATGGTGATTTATATGGGGCTGAACGGTTCCTGCCTTAGCGAACAACTACGGCTTGCCGACCATCTTACCCTGCTCGATGCCGATGTCATGGTAGTGACGTTGCCCCCCTACTACACGCTCACCGCCAAACAGATATACCATTACTACCGTACACTTGCCGACCGTCTGTCGGCGCCGCTCATGATATACAATATTCCTTCGACTACCCACCAAAGCATCCCTTTGGGAGTGGTGAAACAACTGAGCGAACACCCCAATATTGTGGGCATAAAAGATTCGGAGCGCGACCTCGAACGCATGGAGGCTTGCATCAAGCTGGCACGCGACAATGCCGGATTCTCTTACTTCTGCGGATGGGCAGCGCAGTGTGTCAACAGCCTCGAAATGGGCGCCGACGGCATTGTGCCCGACACCGGCAACTACGCGCCGGAGATGTTTGCCGACTTATATTATAAGGTGTTGACGCACAACATGACCACCGCCCGCGAACTGCAAACCCGCACCGACCGCATCGCCCACATCTACCAAGCCAACCGCTCGCCGGGCGAGTCGCTGGCTGCCCTCAAAGTGATGATGACATACGCCGGTCTCTGTCAGCCCTACATGCTTTCACCGCTTACTCGACTGACACCGCAGGAAGAGCAAGACATCATTGCCAAACTGAAGTTCCACTAATCATCCACTACGCTTACTATTAATCTTCAATTTTTAATTATCATAATGAGACCTATCACCCTCCAACAACTTCCCCGTACGCTCTTCGGAGTAGGCTGTCTGTCGCGTTTGGGCGACGATTGTACAGAGCATGGCGTCAAACGACTATTTATTCTGCATCCCCGTGCGTTACTGCCATCGCTCGTGGGACTCATGGTAACGTTGCAGGAACAGGGATTAACTGTTCACCGCTACGACCGCATGGAGCGCGAGCCAACCGTCAGCGATTTCTACGACGTGCTGGGCGCCGCGCGCAAGTTCCGTCCCGATGCTGTGATAGGCATTGGCGGTGGCAGTGTAATGGACATGGCAAAGCTGATAGCCGCCTTTGCCGAAAGTAATCAGCGCGTCGAAGAGTGCTTCGGTACGGGATTGGTCAAGAAACGTGCGCTTTGGTTGGCATGTGCTCCCACCACTGCCGGTACGGGCAGCGAGGTGTCGCCCAATGCCATTCTGCTGGACGAAACGGACAAGATGAAGAAAAGCATCATCAGCCCCCTAATCATGTCGGACGTAGTCTACATCGACCCCACACTGACCTTTACCGTTCCGCCGCGCGTCACCGCCGAAACGGGTATGGATGCCCTGACACGCTGCATGGAGGCGTACACCAACAAGTACTCTCATCCGGTGATCGACATGTATGCCCTCGAAGGAATCCGTCTCATTGCGCACAACCTGCTGCGCGCCGTGCGAAGCAAGAGCGACCTGCCTGCCCGAGAAGCGCTGCTCTGCGCCAGCTACTACGGAGGTATCTGCCTCGGACCGGTCAACACCGCTGCTGTGCACGCCCTCTCCTACCCGCTGGGCGGTGAGTATCACATCTCTCACGGACTGGCAAACGCCATTCTGCTGCCTGCCGTGATGCGCTTCAACATGAAGGCGGCGCCCGAACGGTATATCGACATTGCCCGTGTCTGCGGCGTCTCCCCCTCACCCACCCCCGAAGATGCCGTGGCGTTTGTAGTCTCTCTGGCACATGCCTGCGGCATCCCTGCCCGATTGTTCGACGTAGGTGTGCCCCGCGCCGACGTGCCGCACCTCGCCGAATCTGCCATGAAGGTGACGCGATTACTCAAGAACAATCCGCGCGAGGTGACTTTGGCTGACGCCGTGCGTATATACGAAAGTCTGTTTTAATAGCCCCCCTTCTTTACAACCGACTGCGCTCGCTGTCCGCCGCTCCGCTGCCGCGATACTTGCTGCGGGTGCTGTTGAAGCGGTAGGTGAGGGAGAACTGCACCGACTGCATGTGGGGATCGCTGTCCTGCTCCAAGGTGAGGGGGTAGTTGACGTTCAGACCTTTGTTCTGCGAGGTATCGAAGAGATCGACGACGCGCAGGATGAAGATGAGGTTGCCTTTGAGGAACCGCTTGTTCAGTTGGGCGTCGACGCGATAGTTGTCGTAGGCGTAAGTTTGCCCGGTGTGACCGCGCGAGTTGCCGGTGAGGTCGAGGCGGAAGGTGAAGTCGGCAGGCAGGCGCAGCGAGTTGTACCAGTTGTAGCCGAAGATGGGTTTGTTGTAGGTCTGCTTCACCTCGGTGGTGCCGTATTCGAGGAACTGCTTCTGCATACTGACGCCGAACGAGGGCGTCCACCAGCCCAGCGTGAAGCCGTAGTTGACGCCGAGGGTGAGACCCTGCGAGTGGGGGATGTTTTCGGGCTTGTAGAGAAAGATGTCGGTATCGTTGTAGCGCTGCATCACGCCGAGGATGCGGTCGCGATACATCTTGTAGCTTGCCATCACTTGCAGTTTCTTCCACACAAAGGTGTAGGAGAGGTCGTCGATGCGGGTGGGTTGCAGCAGGGGGTTACCGGTTTCGTAGGTGTAGGGGTCGTCATACTGGAGGGCGCTGCGCAACTGTCCGTAGCTGGGGCGGTTGACGGTGGCGCGATAGCCCAGCATCATCTGTACGCCGCTGCCTTGCCAACTGAGCATGGCGGTGGGGAAGAGGTCGGTATAGGAGCGGCTCTGCTCGTCGACGCGCTTGCCCTGCTCGAAGTAGTCGAAGCCCACGTGCTCCATGCGCAGTCCGAGGTTCACGCCCCATCCCTTGCCCAGCGATTTGGAATAGGAGGCAAAGGCGGCCATGCTTTGTTGCTTGGTGTTGTTCTCGTTGGTGACGAGTCCTTCGGCGCCTTGGTTCTCATGGACGAAATATCCTTGGTCGTTGTTGGTGTGGCTGTATTCGCCGCCGTAGCGCAGCTCGCTGTTCCAGACGGGAGAGGAGAGGGTGAGCTTGGCGGCATAGAGGTCGTAGTTTTGGGAGGTGCTGACCGTGAGGCGCTCATCGGGGAGTGGGGCGACGGTCGATTCAAACACCACCCCGCGGCTGATCATCTCGGTGACGGACGCTTGGTCGCGGCTGCTTCCGCCTTTGTAATAGTCCATGTCAAGCTGTGCCTGTAGCCACGGGGCGATGGCGCCGGTGTAGTAGGCATTCAGGTAGTGGGAGTGCGATTTGCCCCGGTCGGTGGTATGGGTGTACGACTCGGATTCTTCTATGTGCGATGCAGGTCCAGGATACTGTGAAGATGACATGATCGCCATATCCCAGTTGTCGGAGAGTACGACCTTGGTGGGAAGCCCAATTTCACCCTTTTGATTGGGGTCGGTGATGTAGGTGTAGCGTGCGCCGATGGAGTGCTTCGGGCTGAACTCGTAGTTGAATCCTCCCTGCATGTAGTGCTGCGTGGCGCGGCTGGTAGTCCAGCCGGTGCTGAGCATGGAGACTTGGGCGTTGCCCAAATTGGGGAAAACGATGTGACGGTTTAGGGTGGTGTTGACCCGCGACTGCGAGCGGTCGAGCCAGTAGTATCCGAAGAGGTCGAGTTTGTTGTAGCGGTAGTTGAGGTCGACGGCGCCGTCGGCATTCAGGTAGTGGCGCTGATTGCCGCGCGCCCAGACGTCGCCGCTCAATCCTTCCCCCGGCGGGCGCACTGCCTCGATGCGTATGACGGAGCTGACGGTGGCGTCGTATTCGGCGCCCGGGTTGGTGATGACGGTTACCTTCTTGATGTTTTCCGAGCGCAGCTTCTCCAATTCGTTGTTGTTGCGCACCAATCGGTTGTTGATGTAGATGAGTGGCGAGCCTTTGCCCAACACACGGATGGAGGTTCCCGACTTGACCACGAAGGGGAGCTTCTCCAGTACGTCGCCCGCCGAGCCGATGCTCTTCAGGGGTGAGTTCGCCACGTCGGTCGAGATGCCGCCGTTTTCGAGGCGGTGTATCTTGCGGTCTGCCTTGACCACCACTTCGCCCAGTAGGTTGGCGTCGGGGGTGAGCGGGATGAGGTTGGATGTACCGGCGGTGAGCAGGGTGTCTTTGGTCAGGAAGCCGATGTAGCTCACCCTGACGCGCCGACGGGTGCCGGTGGCAGTGAGTGAGAATTGACCGTCGGCATCGGTCACGGCGCCGTTAAACACGGTGGTGTCGCCGTCGATGACTACGACATTGGCATAAGGTAACGCTTCGGAGGTGGAAGCATCGGTCACTTTTCCTTTGAACGATTGGGCGTGCAGGGAGAAACTTAACGCACTGAGTAGTAGCAGACAGAGTACGGTTCTGTTTTTCATAACGATGTTGTATTAATATTACGTGAATACTTTGATATCGATTGTTCGCCGCAAAGATACAAACTATATTAGCATCATGCCCAAGAGCAACCTGTTTTTCAGGGCAACCGCATCCAATCTAATGCGAAGCCCTGTTTTATTTCAGAAACAGATAGACTTCGCCGCTACGGCTATATTCGCCGTCCGAATTGCGTATGATTCCTTCGTATATCATCAGACACGAATCGTTCTCGAAGCAGAAAGGGGCAATATCGGTCGCTTCTTCGTCCCAGCTGTCCATCATCTTTTTGTAACGGGCATAATGGGCGTCCAAGTCTATCTTTAGTAAAGGTTGCTCACCGAGGGCACTACGCACATACATCAAGCCGTCATCCTCTTGCCGCATATAAAATTTACTCAGAAAGGCTTTGTAACCTTCTATGGATATCTTATCCGAAGGGTATGAGAAGTGTCGATAAGCCGACCCGATATGCGGAAGCTCCAGCTCATTGGCACCATACAATGCCAATGCCCGCTTCTTTCCCTGCATCTTCTGCAAGTAATCGTAGCAATCGACCAATTGGGTAGCCCGGTAAAACATCAAGCTGTCGGTCGTTTTAAACGTTGCCGTGCCTGTCAGGCGGGCAGTAGAATCGTTCCATAGAGAGAGGCTGCGCGCCAACGTCTCCAATCGATGCTCTTGCGCGGCAATACCGATGTCCTTGGCAGAGATAGCAGGTATGTAGGTGAGCACGGCAATCACAACGGCGCTTACCAGTAGCATCAGTCGGTAGCTGCCTAACCGTTTGCTCAGTAAAAAGAACACATAGAGTGTCATCAGCACACCCGATGCCAGCAGATAGACGCGTGCTTCGGTAAAGCTGTATTCGGCAATGCGGTGGATCGTTCCTATCCAGAAAAGAATCAGCGGTGGAATGGCAAGATAGCTGAACGGACGATAGAACCAGTCGTAATACCGCTTGGTCACGATGAGTTGCGACATCCGTCCTGCCAATGTGAAGAAGATGAATGCCATCACCATGTAAGCAATGCCTCCCTTAGGCAGCTCCCAACGAATCAGAATGGTCAGGAAGTAAAGATACAGAATGCCTGTATAAGCAATCACACCCGGCGACAGGATGAAATTGACGACAATCTGTGTCGTTTTAGAAAGCGTCTCCTTGTCGTCGGTTTCTGTTTCTTCTTCATCTTCCTGCTGAAGATAGCAGAACAACAGCGGGATAACCAGATACAAAACAACCATAAAGGTATATTGGGTGAAATGACTCCATCCGCTCCAGTCGAAGATGTAGACAACAGAATGATAAATGGCGTTTACTGCCAACATCAACAACATGCCTATCAGGAAGGAGAAGCCTACGTTGATCACCGTATGTACGCTATTGCGGGCAAAAGAGACGTTTCCATCGGTGCGACGGTGCCCCAACAACAAGAAAGCTGCCAGCAACAATGTGTATTGATAAGCGGTGGATTCGCAGAATCCCTCTAACTGCATACGCAGCAAAAACAGTGGAATCGTCGGCAAAAAGGAAGCGTAGTAAAGCGGACGCCACTTACCGCGAAACATTGAGTTGGCACAATAGCTCACCACAAACAGTACCGGAAAGAACCACTGCATATACTCCAGCGAGGTGGTGCCGGGATAGTCCTGCCACGATACTCCTTGATAAAGATATTGCCTTTGTCGACTAAACACATACAGTACGAAGAAACAGAGACCCAATACCGCTTCTACCGGATGGGTTTGCAGACTCGTAAGTGCCTTACTTTGCAGGCTGCGCAGACGAATGGTTTTCATGATTCTATGATGTTTTAATAGGATTGCACATCACGCAAAATGGTCGGTTTCATCATCTTTAAAAAGAACATGCTTCAACCGTTGATAGAGGAACGACAACACCAATAAGATTGCCCCCAGTAAAATGAAGACCGCAATCTTACCAATAGCAGGCATTGCCCACAAGTCGACAACCACCAACTTGAACAGCACCATGCCGAACACCACGAGACTGAATATGCGTAATGCCTTCTGATGCAGTCGCATACCCAATGTCATCTGTACAAAACCTGCAAGGCTCATCGCAATGGAGAATGAGGCGCTGTAACTGTCTATGTCGAGTTGTGCCACGAAGAAGTAGACCATGACAAGCCAGAACAACGTGCCGACCAACGTGAGATAGACGGTGAAGCGAACACATTGCCCCATCGCTGTATAGTAGCGGCGCGCCACTTGCACAAGATGCAGAATCATACCTGCCGTTGCCAGCCAACGTATCAACAGCGGTAAGGGCGAAAAGCGGCCGATCAGGATGGTGTAAAAGATAATCAGCGCATACAGCGCTACGCCGATTGCGATACTCATGGTATATGGTGCAGTATACGATTTGATCGGGAAGCGGTGACGGAAACCGTAGCATAGCGCCATCAAAACAACGGTAGTAAAGAGCAGCGTGGCGCCGCTGCTATCCTTCAGATGGATGTAGAATTCCGATACAAAGGCATAATAGAGAATAACAACCGATGTCAGTAGCATAGCGCCGTTCCAAGGGTGATAACACAACAGACGAGCCGACTGAAAAAACAATTTCGACCGTTCCATCAGCAAGGCAAATACCCCCGCAGCCAACCCGACATAGAGCTTGGTGACAAATATACGATTGACGAACAGCGTGTAATGGGCAGTATCGGCTTGCAAGAAGTCGGATAAATCTATCATAAAGGAGATCAGCGTAAGCAATGCTAACACAACGGTGCTCTTTTCGTATACACGAATACGCGATTTCAGGTATAGCCACAGAAGCAGCACCATCTCGGATGCCCAAAACAGGGTTACTAACGAACCGTCAAACTGTATAGGTACGGCGATGGAGACAAAGGTCAACGCCAATCCCAGCATGGCATATATCAGGAACTTATAGTTCTGCTTGCTGTGACGGAGCCAAACCACCAGCAGCACATTAACGACGGCAATAAACATACAGAGTAAGCCGTCTAAATGGATCGCCGGATACAGTCGATGCAGACTATATGTGCCTACCCCCAGATAGAGGAAGTTGTTTGTTACTACTGCCAACAACAAGACCCGCCCCACTTTGACGGTCAGCGATTTCAGTATGGAGAGTATCGGCAAGAGGAAGATGAAATAAAAGAGAGTCGTAAAACTCAATACACCCATCGTCACTGTGCCATAGATAAGGAGATATAGCCCCAGAATCAACCACGTTGCTGCAAAAGCGATGATCGGCAGTTCACTCCATCGCTTACGAATAGACAGAACGAACATGCCAATATTAAGGATGCTCACGTAAGTGAACAGCACCAAATAGTTTCCTTCGCCGCTCGATGCGATAAAAGGAGCTATAAAACCGCCTATCAACGCCGTTGTTGCCAGTTCGCGCCGATCGTAAAGCAGTGACAATATTGACATAAACAGGGTGGTTGCCACCAATATAATAAACGATACGACCGATGAAAGCAGGTGATAATAGTGATATGCAATCGTCACCGTGAGATAGAATACGGCAAAGGCGCCGCCGGCAAGCAGCGAACTGAAAGTGCGATATTTCTTTTCTAACCGCTGCGCAATGACGAGCAACCCTACCCCGATGAGGAATCCCAGTATGGTGCGCAACAATTCGTTTATCCAGTTGTGATCGATGGCATACTTTACAAAGAAGCCCACGCCGATGACAAAAACAAGAATGCCTATCTTGCCGAAAAGGTTCTCGCCAATATATTTTTCGTAGTTGATACGACGACGTTTGGGAACGGAAACCTGAGACTGAATATCGTCTGTAGTCTCTTCAATCACCGGCGCTGATACTTCTTCGGCAATCGGCGTTGATGTTTCTGCGGCAACCGGTTTCGCCGAATCGGTTTCAGACAAGATCTGCCTTCCATTGGATATCCTGTCTACTTTATCCGACAGCTTTTCCAGCTTGGAAAACAAAAGAAGAAGTAATACTATATTGAATAGTAAAAGGCATATTTCCATATCGCGTGTTGTTTATTGGCGTGCAAACATAGTGAATATTTGCTGAATAGCAACCGTCGCAATACTTTTTAAGCCATGCCGCTTTCCATATCCAGCAGTTCGCCGGTGATGGCTTGCTGCCGACTTTTATTATATTGCTTGGTGAGGTCTTGTATCAAGCTATTGGCATTGTCGGTAGCGGTCTGCATGGCAAGGGTGCGCGCGGCATGCTCGGAAGCATTGCTGTCCGACAGGGTGGTGTACAGTTTTTGGTGAAGCACCTTTGGCAGTAAGGCTGCAATGATTTCAGATACCGACGGTTCTACAAGATAGTCGTTGTTGAATGTTTGTTGAGTGGTCGGTTGGGCGGCAGCAGCTTTCAGTTTGGCTAAGTCGAGCGGAAGGTAAGTCTCTCTCGTAAGCAACTGCGTACCCATCGACTTAAAGTGATGGTACAATATTTCTATGCGGTCTACTTCTTGCCCGGCAAAGAGTTGCATCAACTGCGCTGCCAATTGTTCGGCAGCAGCAAACGAGGGTTTGTCTGCCATTTCGGCGAAGCTGCCTTGCGGCATAAACCCCAGCTTGCGAACCGCTTTCTCTATCTTCTTACCCACGGGGTAAATCAGAATGTTATCGTTACCAAGCGACCGGTAGTCGTCGAGTGTCTGTTGCAACAGTTTCACCATATTGCTATTGAATGCGCCGCACAACGACGTGTTCGACGAGAAGGGTACAATGGCGACGCGTTTCACCGGACGCACCTTGGTGTAGGGCGTGTCGAACGTAACATCGCCGGTAAGGAAGTTGACCAACATCTCACCCAGCTTCTGCTGATAGGGCAGCATGTTCTCGATCCGTCCTTGCGCGCGGTGCAGCTTGGCAGAAGCCACCATCTTCATGGCAGAAGTGATTTGACGGGTGCTTTTGACGGAGTTGATACGGGTTTTAACCTCTTTGAGTGAACTCATTGTGCCTGTTCTTGAAATTGTTTGGCTACGTTTTCGGCTGTTTCTTCCAACAAGCCCGACACGTCGTCGTTGATCGCTCCGCTTTTCAGCACATCGAGCACGTCGGCACGATGATTCAGTTCGAGCGTATCGAGGAAGTTGCGTTCAAATTCGGATACCTTATCTAAAGGCACGTCGTGCAACAAACCGTGCGTACCGCAGTAGAGAATGGCAATCTGCTTCTCCACCGACATAGGACTATATTGCGGCTGCACCAGCAGACGGGTATTCTTCTGCCCTTTGTCGATGGTGAGAGCCGTCACGGCATCCATATCGCCGCTAAACTTGGTGAATGCCTCCAGTTCGCGATACTGTGCCTGGTCTATCTTGAGGGTACCGGCAACTTTCTTCATCGCTTTGATCTGCGCATTGCCGCCTACACGACTCACGGAGATGCCGACATTGATAGCCGGTCGGTTGCCTTGATTGAAAAGATCGGTATCGAGGAATATTTGTCCGTCGGTGATAGAGATTACGTTGGTCGGGATGTATGCCGATACGTCGCCCGCCTGCGTCTCGATGATAGGCAACGCGGTAAGCGAACCGCCCCCCTTCACTTTATCTTTCAGACTGTCGGGCAGATCGTTCATTTGTGCAGCCACCTCCTGTTGATTGATGATGCGGGCTGCACGCTCCAGCAATCGTGAATGCAGATAGAATATATCACCCGGATATGCTTCGCGTCCGGATGGACGTCGCAGGATCAGCGATACCTCGCGATAGGCAACGGCTTGTTTAGACAGGTCGTCGTACACCACGAGGGCGTTTCGTCCGGTATCGCGGAAGTATTCGCCGATGGCAGCTCCGGCAAAAGGAGCATAATACTGCAAGGCGGCAGGATCGCCGGCAGTAGCCGCCACCACGATGGTATAGTCGAGTGCACCGTATTGCTTCAGTGTATTGACAATAGAAGCTACGGTAGAGCCTTTCTGCCCAATAGCTACGTAGATGCAATAAACCGGGTCGCCTGCCTCGAAGTTGGCGCGTTGATTAATAATGGTATCGATGGCGATCGCTGTTTTACCCGTTTGCCGGTCGCCAATGATGAGTTCGCGTTGTCCGCGTCCGATAGGAATCATGGCATCCACCGCCTTCAGTCCGGTCTGCAAGGGTTGATTCACCGGCTGTCGGTAGATAACACCCGGCGCTTTGCGCTCCAGCGGCATCTCGCACAGCTCGCCGCCAATGGCTCCTTTGCCGTCGAGCGGTTCTCCCAGCGGATCGATGACGCGTCCCACCATCTGTTCGCCTACCATGATGGAGGCAATACGATGCGTACGCTTCACAGTGAACCCCTCTTTTATTTTATCGGTAGGACCAAGCAGTACAGCGCCCACATTGTCCTCTTCAAGATTCATCACAATAGCCATGATGCCGTTGTCGAACTCCAACAACTCGTTGGCTTCGGCATTGCGCAAACCATAGATGCGCGCTACTCCGTCGCTCACTTGCATGACGGTACCTATTTCGTCCAACTGGATGCGGGTATCGATACCTTCCAACTGTCGGCGCAAAACTTCGGATACTTCACTTGGTTTAATTACTTCCATATCTTTTATACGATTCTTCTGTTCTTTTCTATAAGTTGTTTCTTCACACGCTTCAGCTGCGTAGCTATGCTGGCATCGAGCCGATAATCGTTAAGCTCTACAATAAAACCTCCTTCGATGGCGGGATCGACCTCGGTATGCAACTCTATGTCGGCATGCAACAGCTTGCGGGCTTTCTTGCGGATGCGCTCCCACACGGTTCGTTGGGGCGGCACGGCAGTGATGAGCTTCACGGTGGCTATATGATGCCGGTTCCGATAGAGGTTGAGAAACGAAATGCAGATGTATTGCAGATACTGTTCGCGGCGATTGCGCAACACGAGGGCAAAGAAACGTCCCAACTCACGGCTAAGCTCGCCCGAACCTACTGTGGCAACGGTGAGAAGTTGCATTTTCTCTTTGATGCCCAAGATGGGATTGCTAAGCGCTTCGCGTAGATTGGAGTGGCGACGGAAACTGCGCTCTAATGAGCGCACTTCGTCGTACAAACGGGCTTCGGTGCTTGTTGATAATGCATATTGCATCAACGCCTTGGCGTAACGGGATGAAATGATACCTATATCCATAATTAGTGACACGTGTGATATAACAACGAACTTACTGCATTAAAGTTCGTAACAAAAATATAAAAATGTTCATGCACTGCGGATCAGGGCAACCACATCAAATTCTAATAATGATATTTGCTCTATCGTTGCTCTTTCCGTTCTAAATTGCTACTTTTGCAGCCATTACTATATCAATGCTAAAAATGCAAACTGACAGAACAACCCATCATACATTACTCGAATCTATAACTTACCCGGACGAGCTACGTAAACTTCGTGTTGAACAACTCTCCAAAGTATGCGATGAACTGCGACAAGACATTATCAAAGAACTATCGTGTAATCCGGGACACTTTGCTGCCAGTCTGGGCACAGTAGAACTAACCGTTGCCCTGCACTATGTGTTCAACACTCCATACGACCGTATTGTGTGGGATGTAGGACATCAAGCCTATGGGCACAAGATACTGACCGGACGCCGTGAGTCCTTCTCTACCAACCGCAAGTTCAAAGGCATCCGCCCCTTCCCCTCGCCCGACGAAAGCGAATACGACACCTTTGCCTGCGGACACGCTTCAAACGCCATTTCGGCAGCGCTGGGAATGGCTGTCGCCGCCAGCGAAAAAGGAGAGACCGACCGACACATCGTAGCCGTCATTGGCGACGGAAGCATGAGCGGAGGATTGGCATTCGAGGGATTGAACAATGTATCGTCGACGCCGAACAACCTCCTGATTATACTCAACGACAACGATATGGCGATCGACCGTAGCGTAGGGGGCATGAAGCAATACCTGTTCAACCTCACCACCTCCAAGCGATACAACAAACTGCGTTACAACGCATCGCGTATACTCTTCAAAATGCGGATATTAAACGAGGAGCGACGAAAGGCACTCATCCGTTTTGCCAACAGCCTCAAATCGATGGCTGCACTGCAACAGAATATCTTCGAGGGGATGAACATCCGATACTTCGGTCCGGTAGACGGGCACAATGTGAAAAACATTGCCCGCATCTTGCGCGACATCAAAGACATGCAGGGTCCCAAGATACTGCACCTGCACACCGTCAAGGGCAAAGGTTTCGAGCCGGCCGAGAAGAACCCCGGCATCTGGCATGCTCCGGGCAAATTCAATCCGCAAACCGGCGAACGCCTCACCACCGACACCACCAATCAGCCCCCGCTCTATCAAGATGTGTTTGGCGAAACACTCGTCGAAATGGCACAACAGAACCCGCGCATCGTTGGCGTCACACCCGCCATGCCCACCGGATGCTCCATGAATATGTTCATGGAAGCCATGCCCGGACGAGCTTTCGACGTAGGTATTGCCGAAGGACACGCTGCAACCTTTTCGGGAGGCATGGCTAAAGAGGGGTTGCAACCCTTCTGCAACATATACTCGGCGTTTATGCAACGAGCTTACGACAACGTTATTCACGACATTGCCCTGCTGCAACTACCCGTTGTGCTCTGCCTCGACCGTGCCGGATTGGTGGGCGAAGACGGACCTACTCACCACGGTGTGTTCGACTTGGCTTACTTCCGACCGATTCCCAACCTCACCATTGCTTCGCCCCTGAACGAACACGAACTGCGCCGACTGATGTACACCGCCCAACTACCCGGAAAGGGAACATTCGTCATTCGTTACCCTCGCGGTCGCGGCATATATACCGACTGGAAATGCAAATTAGAAGAGATACCTGTAGGCAAAGGACAAAAGCTGAAAGAGGGCGTCGACCTCGCGGTCATCACGCTGGGACCGATCGGCAACATTGCCGCCCGTGCCATAGCCCGCGCCGAAAAAGCAAAAGGCATCAGCATTGCCCACTACGACTTGCGCTTCCTCAAACCGCTCGACGAGGAGCTATTGCACGAAGTAGGCAGATCGTTTAAACGCATCGTTACCGTAGAAGACGGCGTGCGCAAGGGCGGTATGGGAAGCGCCGTACTCGAATTTATGGCAGACAACGGCTACACGCCGCAAATCGTCCGTATCGGGGTACCCGATTGGTTTGTCGAACACGGCACCATACCGCAACTGTATCAGCTTTGCGGCATGGATGAAGAGGGAATTTACAACGCGCTGTGAACATTCTCCATTGTCACATTGTTTTGTGGGTGTTACTTGAATAAACCATTGATATTCATTTATAATTCCCCACATTCATAATGATTAAAAAACTATTATTCCCTTCAAAACCCGATTCGGCCGGAGCATCGGCGCTATTGCTTCTGGCACGCATCGCTTTCGGACTCTTGTTTATGAGTCATGGCATCCAGAAATGGATGATGTTTCAAGATCTCTCTGCTACATTCCCCGATCCACTCGGAATAGGAAGTTATCTGTCGCTCTTACTGGCAATCTTCGGTGAAATGGCTTGTTCTATCGCTTTCATCGGCGGCATTCTGTATCGACTTGCCATGATACCGATGATATTTACCATGTGCATCGCCTTCTTTGTCGTACACGGAGGAGACGCAATGGCTGCCACTCCCGGTAAAGAGATGGCGCTGATATACCTGATTGTGTTCGTACTGATGTATATTGCCGGACCGGGCAAGTTCTCGGTCGACCATTGGATCGGTCGATTCCTCGACAAGAGCAAGCCGAAGAGATAAGAATCAGAACGGGTATCCCACCGCAAAGTGGAATGCAAAATCGCGCCCGAAACGGGGATGAATGATCGGGTATCGCTCTTTGCCAGGCCCACAAACCGGATTAATGGCTTTCATACCCCCATCGAAGCGCAGTACAAAGAAATCCAAATCGAGCCGTAGCCCTACTCCGTAGGCTACGGCTATTTGTTTATAGAACGTATTGAAACGGAATAGCCCCCCTTTCTGACTATCGTAATTGCGTATCGTCCAAATGTTGCCTGCATCGATAAATACAGCCCCGCGAAACTTCCAGAACAACCGCGTGCGATACTCGACGGAGGCATCGAGCTTGATGTCGCCCGACTGATTCAGAAAGTTCCCGTCGCCCTCGAACGAACCGGGTCCCAAACTACGTACCGACCAACCGCGCACACTGTTGGCACCACCCGAAAAATAGCGCTTCTCGAAAGGAACCATCGAAGCATTGCCATACGGAACAGCGATGCCGGCAAAGAAATGCAACGCTATGGAGTTGCGACTATCTATCATCAGGTTGGTGGCATAATCGAAATCGCCCTTCAAATACTGGGCATAAGGAATGTTGAACAAGGTATATTCATCATCGCAGTTCTGCGGAAGCTTCAATGACTTGGATAAGGCAAAGAGCAGATTGCCTGCCGATTCGAAATTAAACCGAATGCTGTAAGCATTGCCGGTCAGGGTGTTGTTCATCAATGCTCTGCCGGCGCTGTTGTACACATAGCTGTATCCGCTGCGCACAATGAAACGATCTTCATAATTGTATTTTAATATATAGTTTTGGTCGTTGTTCAAATACTTATTTTCAAAATCGGAGTCGATGTGAGGCATATACAGATAGTTCACATCGAGCAGATCGATGCGATGTTGCGAACGCAACCGTTGTAATCCCCACCGATAGCTCCACGATGCCGAAGCCACAATGCGGGTAAATTCGGGGCGGAGTTGATAATTGTATTGCAGCCCGAACTCGGTCGTTGCCCGAATGCGACGCCGGAAATCGGTCGACAAAAAAGGGAACATGAACCGCGGAAAGCTGATGCTGGTCTCGGCTCCCAGCTCGGTATAGTTGTTTTGCCCGTAACTGCTCTGCAAGCCCGACACTGCCTCGTAAGCGCCGCGAAGTTTGATCAGAAACGTTTCGGAACCGCGAAACACATTGCGGTTCTGAAACGATACGGAAGCGGCAGCACCCAAGTCGCCTGCCGAGTTGGTACCTTCCAACTCAAACGATACCGACTGGTGTTTGTTTCTCGTCAGCATGACGTAGCCATTCAGCTTCAAACTGTCGCCTACTTGCGATTCAAAGAAACGAATGTTGGTGTACTTCAACACCGGTAACCGACCGAAATTGGTGTAGGTGCGTTGCACATCCTGTTCGCGGTAAGGCTTACCGGGTACCATACTCAGATTGTTAACCAGCACCTTGGGACGCAAAAAGAGTTTCTGATTGTAATAAATCGGAAAACCGCGATAATGTATGGAATCGTTTACTTCCATACTACCCGGATCCGACGACTGTATCACGTTATAATCGGTAATGAAACTCACCGTACCGATGGTATATTGCGGATGCGAACGAAGCTCTTCGTCGTCGCGCTGCCGATATTTCAACAAATGTAACGTGAGATCGACCTGATAGGTGCCCCGTACCGTATCGGCAGTATAAGTGATGTAATCCTTATTAAAACGGTAGAACCCGTTGTTCAGCAGATTGTTCGAAATGCGCTGACGCTCGGCATCCAGCACATTGACATCGAAAATCATCCCCGCCTTCAATCGGGTTTCGGCAGAATCGCGTTGCAAATAGGGTTCGAGACGGACATCCTGAATGTCGTACTGAAGCGTGCGTACTTGGTATGCCTTACCGGTAGTGACTTGATAAGTCAGATTCAGCTTTTTCTTGCGAGTAACCGGAATATACTCCACGCTTGCCCCCATATACCCCATATTCTGCAATGCTTTCTTTATCTCTTCGCTCGACCGGCGGGTATCTTCGGCACTGTATATAACCGGTGCATCGCCAATGCGTCGCAGCATCTTGTTATACCACTTGGTAGAATCGCGTCCCGACCAATTATAGATATACAATTGGGTATTGAGCAAACTAAACCAGCGTGGATTGGGGTTCTGCCTGACATACATGGAAAGGTTGGAAGGTTTGACCAGCTTGTTATCCGTTTTAATGTGCACCTCATTGAGCAGATAAGAACCTTCCGGCACATATTTGGTAGTGGTGCAGGAAGTAAACAACAGGATGCAAAGCAACCCACAGTATTGAAAACCTTTCTTCATTTCAACTATTTGACGGCAAAGATAGCCCTCTTTTTGATAATACAGAAATTATGGCGTACTTTTGCCGACTATAACTGTCAGCATTATGTCATTAAGTAAGAACCGCATGAAGTACATCCGCTCCTTGGAACTGAAGAAGAACCGGAGAAGCGAACACACATTTCTGGCAGAAGGCGCCAGATTGGTAGGCGATTTGTTGGGATACTTGCCCTGTCGCTTCCTCATAGCCACGAAAGAGTGGCTTTCAGCCCACAGAGAGCCGGCAGCCGAAGAAGTCATCATGGTTTCGGAAGAAGAGCTGGCACGCGCCAGTCTGCTAAAATCGCCTCAACAAGTACTGGCTGTGTTTGAACAACCTCGATATACGTTTACACCTGCGGCAGTTGCCCAATCGCTCTGCCTGGCTTTAGACGATGTGCAAGATCCGGGTAATCTGGGGACTATCGTGCGGTTGGCTGACTGGTTCGGCATAGAGCATATCTTCTGCTCACCCAACACAGCCGACATATTCAACCCCAAAGCCATCCAAGCCACCATGGGCGGCATTGCCCGCGTACAGGTGCACTATATCTCTCTGCCCGAATTTATCACCTCTTTGCCGGCAGGCACGCCGGTATACGGAACCTTCCTTGACGGGGAGAACATCTATCGCCAAACATTAACCGCCCACGGAGTACTTATTATGGGCAATGAAGGAAACGGAATCGGTCGGAATACGGAACGATTGATTGATAACCGGCTTTTTATTCCCAGCTACCCTGCCGAGCGAACGACTTCCGAATCGCTGAATGTGGCTATTGCAACTGCCGTGGCATGCGCCGAATTTCGTCGACAGGCGTCGCTGAATGTGAAGATGTAGTGTCTTTTTTGAGCGACAAGGAATCCGTAGCATGATAACGCATCAACGAAAGCGTATCGGTCAGCAACATATTGTCGGCTCTGAGTGTAGGATAATAAATGAAACCGCGCACCTCCTTGATCGCGCCCAGCGTATCGTCATGCAGCGTCAATGTATGCATACCCGAACGATAAATTCGCAACATATCGCTAATGATACTGTCGTTGGCATATTGCACTTGCATCGCCATGACCGGAGCATGCAATGAATCGGGCAATGCACGCTGGAAGCGAATCCCGACGTTCCATCGCAAAGTATCGCGATCCTTGAAATTTGTGTCGGAAGGCAAGACGAAAGTATATTTATTATCGAGCGGCATACCGGTCAGTAACAGTATGCGAGACCATGCCCACACATCGATACTGTCGCCCGGCTTGCTGGTTCGCGGCTTATTGTCGCGCAGTGCTATCAGATTTTCTATGATTTCGCGTTCGGCTTTCAAACGATTATTTACCTGTTCGTAAATCTCCCCAAGTATTTCCGGATGGCGCGCAAACCATACCATCGAAGAATCGAATTGTGCTTGCGTTACGCCATACTTTTTGAAAACCGCCTCCATATACAATACCCGCTTGTAGGTTTCGTTGTAAACCAAGTCCTCGCCCATGGCCTTTGCCAAGTGATAATCGTAGAGGATATTCTCCATTCGCGCATCGGCAATAACACCTTTCGGACGCTTCACCTGACAAGCAGTAAGGCAGAGAAGAGATACAAACAGAGACAGAGACATCAGTATGTCTCCGCATCTGAACAAACCTCTGATTCTATGTGCTTTTGTATTCAAATCAAAGGGGTTTCTCACTCTCTGTATGCTTGGGCTTCCGTAGAACATGGTAAGAATCGTTCAAGCATTTACTGTAAAACAGGATCAAAGCTATCATACCGCAACTGATGGATGCGTCGGCAAGATTGAATATCGGACTGAAGAAGACAAATAGGTCGCCCCCCACAACAGGCATCCACTGTGGCCAGTTAGTTTCAATGAGGGGGAAATAGAACATGTCGACTACCTTTCCGTAAAACAACGGGGCATATCCACCCGCCTCGGGCAGGAACGAAGCAACCTGTGCATGTGTACTCTCATTGAACAGTACGCCATAGAACACACTGTCGATGATGTTACCCAAAGCCCCCGTCAAGATAAGCGCGATGCACACGATGTATCCGGTCTTCATCTCCAGCTTGATGATCTTTATCAGATACCATCCTATCACCAACACGGCGGCAACACGGAACAGCGTGAGCGGGAGCTTTCCCAAAATCTCCAATCCGAATGCCATGCCGTTATTCTCGGTAAAAAGGATGTAGAACCAGTCGGTAATACGAATACTGTCGTGATAATACATGTGCGTTTTAACGACTACCTTGATGATTTGATCGGCAATCAATAACGTCAAGATAACCAACAGGGCTATTCGTCCCTTCGTAAAGAATTTCTTCATTATTACTTTTTACCGTTGTTTTTTGCTTCAATGCTCAAAGTAGCGTGAGGTACGGCACGCAAGCGTTCGGGTGGTATCAGCTTTCCTGTTTCCCTGCAAATGCCATAAGTTTTGTTTTCAATACGCACCAATGCTGCTTGTAAGCCCTGAATGAACTTCATCTGGCGTTGTGCCAGACGGGTGGTTTCTTCTTTAGAGAGCGTATTGGCACCCTCCTCCAGCACTTTATACGTAGGCGACGTATCGTCGGTATCGTTGCCGTCGGCACCGGTTAAACTGGCTTTCAGTTGTTCATAGTCGCGTTGCGCCAATTCCAGCTTCTCCAGAATTATCGCACGAAATTCTTCGAGTTCCGCATCTGAATATCTTGTTTTCTCTGCCATAATGAGTAATGTATTAATCAGGTTAGTGCGATTCGTTTTTTGAAACGTTCACACGCAATGTATATTCATCAAAAGTAAGCTCTGTTCCGTTTGGTATTTCATCTTCCAAAGTGAGGGACATTCCCAAGACTTGGTTGCAAATATAGGCATTATATTCACGTACCGCATCATCGGTGTGCGGATTTTTAGAGAGCGTTATATGAATCTTATCCGTTATCTCATAACCGTTCGCCTTGCGGATATTCTGAATACGATTCACCAATTCGCGGGCAATACCCTCCCGTCTCAGTTCTTCGGTAATAGTAACCTCCAATGCCACAGTGAGCTTACCTTCATTGGCAACCAACCATCCCGGAATATCTTCGCTGAAGATCTCTACATCGGCAGCTTCGATAGTAGCGTCCCATCCCTCGTCCGAATGAATCGTATAAGAGCCTTTCTGTTCCAACTCGGCTATGGCTGTTTGCGGCAGACCGGCTACCAAGGCTGCCACGACTTTCATCCGTTTGCCGAATTTAGGTCCCATCTTTTTAAAGTCGCACTTCACCTTCTTAACCAATACCTCCGAAGCTCCTTCGACAAACTTGATTTCCTTCACGTTCACTTCGCTCATGATAAGCGGCTGTACAGCTTCGATATGTGCCCGTTGTTGAGCGTCGAACACCGGAATCATGATGCATTGCAACGGTTGACGTACTTTGATACCAACTTTGCGGCGCAACGCCAAGACCATGGACGTGATGTCTTGTGCCAGCTTCATACGTGCTTCCAAATCGGCATCGATCATCTCGGGATTGCTTTGCGGGAAGGCAGCCAGATGGACAGACACAACCGTATCGCGTCCGGTCACTCGGATCAGATCCATATACAGTTTATCGGCATAGAAAGGCGCTATGGGAGCCATTAATCGGGCTACGGTTTCCAAGCAGCAGTACAGCGTTTGATACGCCGACAGCTTATCTTGCGAAAAGTCGCCTCCCCAAAAACGTTTCCGATTCAGACGTACATACCAATTGGATAGATTGTCGTTCACAAAATCGGTTATCAACCGTCCGGCTTTGGTCGGTTCGTAATCGTTATAGCAGGCATCCACCTCCTTGATCAGCGTATTCAATACCGATAAAATCCAGCAATCTATCTCCGGACGTTCATTGACCGGTACATCTGCCTCTTTATATTCGAATCCATCGACATTGGCATAAAGGGCGAAGAACGAGTACGTATTATATAAGGTACCGAAAAACTTGCGACGTACCTCTTCGACGCCTTCGGTATCGAACTTCAAATTATCCCACGGCGAAGTGTTGGTAATCATATACCAGCGCAACGGGTCGGATCCATATTTGTCGATGGTTGTAAACGGATCGACGGCATTGCCCAACCGTTTGGACATTTTAACGCCGTTTTTATCGAGTACCAGACCATTGGACACCACAGCTTTATACGACACATTGTCGAACACCATCGCGGCGATGGCATGAAGCGTGAAGAACCATCCGCGTGTCTGGTCGACACCTTCGGCTATAAAATCGGCTGGGAACATTGAATGCGAATCTATCGCCTCTTTGTTCTCGAACGGATAGTGCACTTGTGCATAGGGCATGGCACCCGAGTCGAACCACACGTCGATCAAGTCGGTTTCGCGCTTCATCGGTTTGCCCGACGGTGATACCAGCACAATGTCGTCGACGTAGGGACGGTGCAGATCTATCTTGTTATAGTTCTCATCGGTATAGACACCCGGCACAAACCCGCTCTCGCGATAAGGATTAGCTTTCATCACACCGGCAGCCACGGCTCGGTCTATTTCGCGGTATAGTTCTTCGACCGATTCGATGCATATCTCTTCGCGACTATCGTCGGTGCGCCAGATGGGCAACGGTGTACCCCAATAGCGCGAGCGACTCAAGTTCCAATCATTAAGGTTCTCCAACCATTTGCCGAAGCGTCCGGTTCCGGTGTTTTCGGGTTTCCATCGGATGGTTTTGTTCAATGCTATCATACGCTCCTTGCAGGCGGTGGAACGAATGAACCAACTATCGAGCGGATAGTAGAGTACCGGTTTGTCGGTGCGCCAGCAGTGCGGATAGTTGTGTACATGCTTCTCTTTTTTGAACAGGGAGTGATGTTGGTAGAGCCATGTGCAGATGTCGATGTCGAGGGTTACATCTTTATCGGTAAGGGTCGGGGCATAGTCGTTCTTTACAAAGCGTCCGGCATATTGCTCGTATTCTCGGGCATCGACATATTCGTTCACGAACGTTGGGTCGAGGTCTTCGAGGCGGTAGAACTTTCCGGTGCGGTCGACCATCGGCTGACGTATACCATTCTTATCGACTACGGTGAGGGGTACTATTCCGTTAGTCTCTCCCACCCGCTTGTCGTCGGCGCCGAACGTCGGCGCTATGTGTACGATGCCTGTACCGTCTTCGGTCGTGACAAAATCGCCGGTGACTACACGAAAGGCATCTCCGTTGGGTTTTATCCACGGGATGAGTTGTTCGTACTCCATGCCTTCCAGCTCCTTACCCTTACACTCGCCTACCACTTCGTATTCGGCTATTTTCTTTTCACCGAAGAAGGCGGGTAGCAAGTCTTTGGCAAGTATCACCAGTATTTGGTTATCGCCGTAGGGGTTCTTCATCTTCACTACATTATATACGATGTTCGGACCTACACAGAGCGCTGTGTTACTGGGGAGCGTCCAAGGGGTGGTAGTCCATGCCAGCAAGTATAGTTCGTAGTTACGATAGGATGCGAATGCTTCGTCGTTCTGTTCCGGACGGCGTCTGTGGTGAAACATGGCTACGCAAGTCATATCTTTGACATCGCGATAACATCCGGGCTGATTCAGCTCGTGCGAACTAAGTCCGGTACCGGCAGCGGGCGAATAGGGCTGGATGGTGTATCCCTTATAGAGCAATCCTTTCTTATAGAGTTGCTTCAAGAGCCACCACAAAGTTTCGATATAGCGGTTATCGTAGGTTATATAGGGATGCTTCATGTCGACCCAATACCCCATGCGATGCGTCAAGTCTTCCCATTCTTTGGTAAACTTCATCACATCTTTGCGGCACGCGGCATTGTAATCAACGACCGAGATGGTCTTACCTATATCTTCTTTGGTAATGCCGAGCGACTTTTCTACTCCCAGCTCTACCGGTAGTCCGTGGGTATCCCATCCCGCCTTGCGTTTCACCAGATGTCCGGTCATGGTCTTATACCGGCAAAATATATCTTTTATGGTACGCGCCATCACATGATGAATGCCCGGCATGCCGTTAGCAGAGGGTGGCCCTTCATAGAACACAAACGCCGGGCATCCTTCGCGTTCCGTCACGCTTTTGGCAAAAACTTGGTTATCATCCCATTTTTTCAACACTTCCTCGTTTACTTGAGCCAGGTTGAATTTATCATATTCTGCAAACTTCTTAGCCATGCTATATAACCTTTCTGTTTTTAAGGGCGCAAATGTACGAAAAAGTTAGTTATATTATAATCTTCACCCCTATTTTTTCAAAGTTAAGCATCTCTTGATGCCCCCAGTCGGTAAGGAGGTTAACTCCGGCTTGCGTATCTCTTTGTCCTACTATTTTCTCGAACAGTCCTTTCTTTTCCTGCGGAATGACTTCAAACTGCACCACTTTCCGTATCTCGGCGTGTGTGAGTGGCGCTCCTTGTACCAGCATGGTACCCTCTTTCACGGCAGCAATGTCGTCTAATCGAAAAGCCGGTCGGTTGTAGCCGTCTATCACGACCGACAGCAGCAGTTCTTCTTTCGTCATGGGACATGCCCAGAACAATTTCTTTTGGGCATATCGTTTATACTCCCGACTGAACGTTTTATCTAAAATGTTACGGATGGGGCTTTTAATCATCGTGCCGTCTTCGTAGATTTGCAACAGATATCCATCGCTTTCGTGTTCGGTAATTACGAATGAAAACTCAATATCGTTTCGCCACGATTCGTCGTCGGTCAGCATGTAGCGATTGCTGGTGAGATAGTGCAAGTAAGCCACCGCTTCGATGCCATAGCCATCTTCGTAGCTGTGTACCGGATTCTTCCGCAGTTGCGACGTATGTACACCTATAACGGGGTCTTCCACATCAAGCTCGGTTGGGATCGGTACAGGAGCAACAGGAGGCGGAGGAGTTGCCGGAGGAACGGATGTTTCGGGCATTTCAACCGATGCAGCTTTCGGTTCAGGCTGGCTTGTGATGGCATTTTGCCTGAGTTTGCAAAGGCTTTTGTATTCATCGTCGGGCAATCCCCATGTGGAAGAACCTTGCCGTTGATAGCACACATTCTTTAACAACACAAGCGTATCGCACGGGCGTATGTGGATGGCATACACAAACTTGCTTCCGGCTTCGGGGTACGAGACCGAAATCAGGGAGTTGGCTTTCAACCCCAGATCTTGTGCTATATGATTGCGCACATATAGATCGAATTTATCCTTGCTACCATCGAAATAGGGTAAATCGAATTGCAATCCGGAGGCATACCCGTTGTCGTTCACGCCCAAGTATAACGTTCCTCCATCGGCATTGAGAAATCCACATATCACTTGCATGATTTCGTCGGTCTGCCTGCCTAAATCCGGCACATTAATCTTCCCTGCCGGGAAGACGATACTCGTTTTGAACTCCGTATGCTGGTCTTCACTACCAAAACTATATAGCTGCGGCAACCGTATTCCCATATCCAGCAGCTCAATGATTTTTTTGCTTATCTCTTCCTGTTCCAGTATGACATCGCAGCTTTTTAACAAATTGTTTGCCAGCACAAATCGCGCGAGCTGTTCTATTTTTCTATTCTCGGTAGTATGCATCACATTCCATAGCTGTTCGTTTCGGTCGGACTTATTCATGCAGTTCAACACATGCAGTTCTGCTAATTGCGTTTGCAACAGCGAATGGCGGATTAAGCGATTGGGATCCATCTCTCCGATGCTCGACAGTTTGGTGTAATCGATCGTACCGTTTATTACAAACTGTTGCAGCAAGTAGACTATTTTCAATCTCTTCGACATCTCCTCCGCCAGTTGGTTGCGCGATGTCAGCACCGCTATCAAACGGGCAAACGACAGCAGATTGTAGCTTTGTATGCAATCGTTGGTTTGCAAAACCGATTTCCGGTCAATGAGCTGCAACAGTTCCTGCAAGATACTCGACGGAATATCTTCCGTACACTCTTCGACGGCATCCTCCTCCTTCTCCGGATCTTCATCCTTGTACACGGCGTTTTGAAGGGCATAGCTGTTGATCAGGTCGGCAAAGGCATCGTCGGCATTAAACGAAGCTTCGGTTTGTTTGATAAATCGTCCGTTGATGTATCCGGTAGACCTGACATCGGTAATTTCGGCTTCAATGTAATCGCCCGGCTGCAGATCCGGCATTTCTTCCTTACGCGACAGGTAAACAGAATAGCCATAGTCGCTCAGGCACGTCACATACGGAGAACCGGGAAAAGCATCCATCACCCGGCAAATTACGACATCGCCTACCGACACCGACATGGCAACAAATCGGTCAATAAAGTTAAGCAGGCTGAACGAACACATTCCATATTTATCGACGCCCAGCACTTGTGCCTTGAGCAAGTAAGAACAGTCGTTCTCATCGCGGAACACTTCGGGAAAGGCACGCGTCCGATAGCGCACAATATTTTTTATGTTGAGTGTTCCTTCACCATAATAAAGAGGATCTTCGATACGACAGACATAATTATCGGATGTGGTAGCATGGCGTATTCTGATTAATACTATATCATCTTTCTCTGCCGGCTGACGTTTTTTCTTTTTGCTTTTCCGCCCGTCAGTCGACGACACTTCGCCTGTTTCCAATTGGAATTCAATATCTTTCCATAAGGTTTGATAGGTAGTGATGTCTCTACTGGTCTCTGTCGGCAGGTCGTGCGGTAATTCGGGCAGGCGGATGCGGCATTTTTCCCACGGTAACAGATAATCGGGCAGATACTTTCCCCCTCTAGCCATGACCGGAAGCATTTCCAACGTGCCGTTTACCAATCTCATTTGTCCTTTTTGTGCAAGGTATCGTTGCGACAGCCAAGCGGTTTGTTTATCACTATTCGGATAGGGATGCGACATTTTCAGCGCAAGCAAGGTATGCTCTTTGGTTTCCAAGTCCTCCCAGCCAAACTCCAGCGGGAATTGCCGTTCGGCCGTCAGGCAGTAGAACGCCTTTTCGAGTAACAAATCGGTTTTGCTTCCTTTAATATAAGTCAGGTATCGATAAAACATAGCCCTCTTTTGTACGATTTTCGACAGTCGGTCGTTTCCTGAAAGCATTAGTTCGACAGCTACCGCTGTGATGATTCGCATGATGCGTTTTTGTGCTTGCCGGCTTTCGGTTCCTTCCGTCCGATCGGCTTTGCGCCGCTCTTTGGTGATATAGGTATCAATCAGACTTTGTATCAATCCACATACAGGTTGTGAATACCATAGTTCATGTTTGCCCACGATGATGGTATGCAATAAGTAGTCCATTTGCACAGTCATCTCTTCGGTATCCTCCATCAGCAACAGGCAGTTTAGCATTTTCAGACGTGTTGTTACGTGATACAGATAGCCCGACGAACGGAACTTCTCAATGATTTCATGAAAAAAGCCTGCACTTGTTCTCTCCTTATATATATATAACACCTGTATCCAATTGTCGCATTGTGTAATCAGGTTTGCCAGCTTTGAACGATACATATCTTGCTTTTCCGGAATCAAATCTATTAGGAAATCAGAATCTTCTAATAATAGTAAGCATAGTTGGCGACAATATTTTAGCCACAACTCCTTGCGCTTTCTGCCGGAAGTGAGCCATTTCGACATGCTATCGGTTATCACTTGAATCACTGTAAATATCCACACCGCATCTTGTTGATTATATTGCTCGCTTGCCAAGTCGAAGCGTTCATGGGTCTGCAACATAGTTATCAATAATCGACGTTGGTGCGGATGAGTTATAGATAGCCTGTCGAACACACTTTCTATAGTCCAGAAGGGAATGCTTGCTTTCATCTTATACAATTTAAAAATTAATAAAATAAGATTGTTTCTCACAAAGTGTGCGAAGGTAATAAAAAACGGGAAAGGACAGAGAAAGGAAGCGTCTTTTAACATATTTCCCACGTCATGTCTTATACTGGTATAGGTAGACACATTTAGCAACCATTAAATGTGTAATAATTATGAGTACCAAACTTACGGTTTACAGTGAAGAGGAACGTTTGTCTTTGCTTCACTCTTATTATGAATCCGGCATGAGCAAAAAAGCATTTTGCAAATTGCATGGTCTAAGCACTAGCAAATTATTGAATAATTGGATTGCGAAATACAGTCCATCCGTAGAAAACGAGCTACCTTTGCCCTCTGACGAACCATCCGAAGAAATGGCAAACCGTAGTAAAGAAGATTACAAAGAAGAGGTTGCACTGCTCAAGAAGCGTGTGAAGGAATTGGAGAAAGCCCTGAGTTTTTCCAAGTTAGAGACCGAAGTACGGGATATGCTTATAGACCGTGCCGAGGAGTATTTCAACATCCCCATCCGAAAAAAATCTGGGGCCAAATAGTTACAGAACTGGTCAATGAACGTAGCCTGACGGTTACGTTCGCTTGTCGTCTGTTTGGCCATTGTCGTCAAGCCTTTTACCAGTCAAAGGCTGACATCTCGTCGGAAGTGCAACGAGAGCGTGTCCTATTGAATGCTGTCCATGAGATCCGTGGTGAAGACCCCGGTATCGGCGGTTACAAGCTTTGGATTATGCTCATCGCTCTTTTTGGGGAGCAATCAGTGCCTGGTCGTGACCGTTTCTATGCGCTGCTTCGCCGCCATGGTTTGATGCTTCCCATGCGCAAATCTCGTAGCACGACCAACTCCAATCACCGCTATCACAAATGGAAAAATGTAGCCAAAGGCTTTACCCCGACTGCCGCCAATCAATTATGGGTAAGTGACATCACCTACATCCCGCTTGCTGATGGAGATGTGTGCTATCTTCATCTGATAACCGATGCCTATTCTCACAAAATAGTGGGTTGGGCATTAGCCGATACCCTGCGTGCTTGCGTGACCATACAGGCACTTGAAC
>JAISIN010000022.1 GCA_031262085.1 Prevotellaceae bacterium | reverse complement strand
GGAACTGATTAGGGCATAGGTACAGGCACTCCATCATAGCACGTGCGGGAGAAGATATTTTCATCGTCAGTTCGCCCTCTTGGTAATCTGTCATGCCGACTTCATCCTTATTATATAAGGTAGTACGAAAGACTTTGGGCTTCGGCATCCATTCGTTACGGGTAAACCATGCAGGCAAAACCGTCTTGCTCTCGGTGAAGATGGTAGCCTCTTGTTCGCCTAATTGCAGATAATGGGAAACGCCTTGAAGTTCCAACGCAGAGCGACCGCCGACATGAACGTTCATTCCTGTCTGCTGCAAAGCCGCCAATGCGCCGGATAGATTCAGTTCGTCGCTACTTCTAAGCATAGCCCCTGTCCCGATGGATTTCAGCCAGCCACTGTTTCGGTAACGCTGTTGCAGTTCATACGAATAGCCCTCTGAACGTAACCACGTGGAGAGTAACACAAGCCCTTTAGGCACTTCCTGCATGAGCTTGTTTATCTTGCCTCTCTTTATTTCTTCTATTTTATCCATACTAATAGTATGATTACAACTGCAAATATAAAGACAATACTTGGATTAGCAAGTGGTACAGGACAGTTTATTCGCAGTTATTCCCGTAATTCATACTGAGCTATCGGATAATTCGCTATCTTTGAACCAAATTTAAAACGATTAAGTGTAAAAACGGAGATAAAAGTTTGATAAACATATAATTTGAGCTTTAGCTCTTATTCTCGAAAATCGAAATCTGGAAAATTTCACATTGCACGAGAGTAAGCTTGCGAAGGTTCACGTCCCAAAGGGCGTGAACTGTTCGTGCTTATTTGTGCAAAGGGTTTTCCAGATACCTGATTTTCAACTAAGCAATCATCGGGCAGTTTCACGCCTCTTTGTTTGCCGAAAGATTAAGAGCAGCGGTTCTTAATCAGATGAAAGGCAAATGAACGAACAGAATCAAGGAGGCGGCTTGGCTGCCGCAATCAAGTATAACGAAGAGGTAAAGCCCAACACGGAGCTGTTGGTACAGTTGAAAGCGAACTTTCCCCAATACTTTGACAGGTACGGTAACTTCAAAGCAGATAAGTTCGAAGCGGAGTTAAAGGCGAACAACGTTTCGGAAAGCCGCGACGGTTATCGGCTGAACTTTGTGGGTAAAGATTATGCCCGTCTGCAAACAGGGCTTGCTTCCGAAACCACGCTGGTGCCCGACTGTCTCCATAATGCCAAGCCTGAAAATGCAGACAGCGGCAATGTCTTTATCACCGGCGATAATCTCGAAGCGCTTCGCCATTTGCAGAATGCCTACGGGGGCAAGGTGAAGATGATATATATTGACCCGCCTTACAACACCGGCAAAGAGTTTGTTTACAACGACCACTTCGAGTTTTCGGATGAGAAGCTGAAATCAGCACTCGGTTACGACGATAACGAAATCGTCCGCCTGCGTTCCCTGCAAGGCAAGAGTTCGCACAGCGCATGGCTGACGTTCATGTATCCCCGCCTCAAGATAGCGCAGAAGCTACTCACGGACGACGGCGTAATCTTCGTCTCCATTGATGACAACGAACAAGCAAATCTCAAACTGTTGATGGATGATGTGTTTGGGGAAGGGAATTATATAGAAATATTTTCGTGGCAAAAGACCACAACGCCACCTAATCTCTCTGACAAAACAAAAAAATCAGTAGAATATATACTAACATACAAGAAGAAAGAAAAAATTTCATTGAAAGGTCTGATAAAGGATAGTAATAGTAGTAATGGTTTAATGAACCAAACAAATGTAATAGGTATCCTGAAATTCCCCGAGTATATTACAAAAACAAAACTCCCAAATGGATTGTATAAAAAAGGGATTTATGGTACAAAAAGCTATATGATTGAATTATTAGAAGATGCAGAAGTCATAAATGGGACATTTGCACGTCCTGTTGTATTACGAGGCAAATTCAAGTGGACGCAATCATACCTTGACCAATCCGTTAAGGATGGCGTAAAACTGTATATACAAACCAAAGCATTTTCACCTTCTTATGAGAAAGAAGAATACGAGCCAGAGGTGCCATGGAATATTATAAATGGTGCATTTGGCGTTGGGACAAATGAAAATGCCGGAGATGAAGTGGACACTCTTTTTGGAAAGAATTTTTCAGAAGGGCTATATCCTAAACCAACCACACTCATAAAGTATCTTGCAAATATGGTGTGCTACTCCAATGACATTATCCTCGACTTCTTCGCAGGCTCTGCCACTACTGCTCACGCTGTTATGCAACTAAACGCCGAAGATGGAGGTAACCGTAAGTTCATCATGGTGCAACTTGATGAGCCGACTAATGAAACGAGCGAAGCACGAAGAGCCGGTTACAAAACCATTGACCAAATATCCCGCAAGCGTATTGAACTTGCGGCGAAGAAAATACAAAGCGAGGTAGGAATGTTCGCCGATAAGCTCGATACAGGTTTCAAGCACTATCTCCTGCAAACGCCGGATGTACCGACATTGGATAAGATAACGAATTTTGTTCCCGACGACAATCTCTTTGCTACCGATATGCTCACGCCTTTTGCCAATAAGGAGACAGAAACAAGCGGTGTCGATACCATTCTAACTACGTGGTTGATTGACGACGGTTGTCCATTTGACACCAAAGTAGAAACACGGAAATTTGCTGATTACTCCGCCCACTATGTGCCTGAAACCGCTACGCTTTACCTGATAAATGAAGGTTGGACAACAGCGTCACTCAAAGAACTTCTCAACGAGATAGGACAAGGTAAGTTGGGTATTCAAACTATTGTAATCTATCCCTATTCCTTTGGTTTCACCGAGCTACGCGAACTGAAAACCAATGTAAAAACCAATCTGGAGAATACTCCAAATATCATAGAGCGTTACTAATTATGCGTTTAGACAGACTGCAATACCAATTAGATGCGATAGACAAGGTTATCGAAGCTATTGATGGGGACAAAGTGTCGATTACCGACAACATCAACGGCAACCCCAATCTGCGAGATACACGGAATATAGACGTAAAGATGGAGACCGGCACGGGAAAGACCTATGTCTATACCCGCTTGATGCACGAACTGAAACGGCAGTTCGGTTTCTTCAAGTTTATCATCATCGTGCCGAGCCTTGCCATTAAGGAGGGCGTGAAGATGTCCATTCAGAGCGGCGACTGGATGAAGCACTTCCGACAGGAGTTCAATAACCAGAATATTCATCTGGGCGTAGTCAACGCTGGAGACTTCGAGGTAAAGAAAGGCAAGCGCAAACAGATACCCGAAGCTATTCGCTCCTACTGTGATGGCTCGCGTTCGGAAGAGAAAACCATTCAGGTGTTGCTGCTCAATGATGCCATGCTGGCATCCAAATCCATGACGGACGATAAATATGATTCTACATTATTCGGTTCGGTAAGTTGCCCCATCGAAGGGTTGAAGGATACCCGACCGATTGTGATTATCGACGAGCCGCACCGCTTTAGGAAAGAGAACAAGGCATGGCAAAATATCGTAGAACGTTTGTGCCCGCAATTGATTATCCGTTTCGGAGCTACGTTCCCGGAACATACCGTTGGTAAAGGTAAGTTGAAGAAGACGGAAAAAGATTACGAGAACTTGGTGTACGACCTCAATTCGGTACGTGCCTTCAACGACGGTTTGGTCAAAGGCGTTCATGTAATGTATCCCGCTTTGCCGAATCCCGATTGTGCCAAGTATAAAGTTACCGGCATAGAAAAAGGCAAAAGCGCCACATTCAATGGGAAGCAATTGCGTGTAGGCGAAAGCCTTTCTTTCATTGACGACACATTTTCCGGTTCGCTGACCTTGGAGTATGACAAAGATTATCCCACGCAATTAAAGTTGTCTAATGAGTTGTCCATCGAAAAAGGAGTGATTATCAGTCCCGAGATATACGGAGACGATTACCAAACCTTATTACTTAGCCAAGCCTTGGAAGCCCATTTCGAAATGGAGAAGCAAAACTTCCATCGCACAAATGCCGCGCGCATCAAAACGAATAGCCTATTCTTCATTGACAGCATTGCTTCCTTCCGTGGCGATGGCGAGACCAAAGGTTGGTTGCGTGTGAAGTTTGAAGAGCTGCTGACAAAACGGATAGAGAAAGAATTAGAAACAGCAAGCGGCGAATACCACGATTACTTGGTCGCCTCTTTAGAACAGAACGATAAGGGTGAAATGGTCGCCATAGCCGGATACTTTGCCGAAGACAATGCCCGGCAAGGCGATGTGGAAATACAAAAGGAAGTGGATACCATTCTCCGAGATAAAGAGCAATCCCTAACATTCAAAGACAAAGATGGCAAATGGAATGTGCGCCGTTTCTTCTTCTCCAAGTGGAC
>JAISIN010000130.1 GCA_031262085.1 Prevotellaceae bacterium | reverse complement strand
GATATAGCTACATTGAGCAGATTTGCATCATCCGAAAATGCTGTCGGGAGATTATCGACCGTACTCATGATGATGGTATCACATTCACGCCCCTGATACTTATGAACGGTGCTGGCAATGTCTTGCCCCAAGGCTTTATTGATTTCATCAGCTTGCGAACGGTATGGGGTAATGATACCTATGCTACCTCTGTCTGCATATTCCGGCATCACCTCCTGTGCGATAACGTCTATCTCTCGTTGGTTGAAATGCCCACGTGCATGATTTCCTTTTGCGGTTCGAATCACCTGTAGAACTTTATCTTCGCTTTTGTCGATAGTCATCGGCACTAATTCGCCGTCATAAAATCGTTGATTACAAAATTCAATGATTTTAGGATGGCAGCGGTAATGTTCGCGAAGTAATGTTTGCGGCGCATCATGGAAAACCTCCGCGCACGACTGAAGGAAGCTGTGTGTGGCTGCGTTGTATCGTTCGTCTACATCATATGTAGTCTGGATGGCATTCAAAGCCGTAGCCTCTTCGTGACTGACTACATTGGGCAGTTGCTTATCGTCACCGACGATGACGGCATTCATAGCACACGACAAAGTCAACGCACCAGTCTTTATATCTACTTGTGACGCCTCATCCATGATAACATAGTCAAAGACCATTTCCTTGCTGATACAGTTCTTGGCAGAATAGGTGGTACTGAGTACAATAGGATATTCCCTCAAAAAATCATTTGTCTTTGATTTAATCTCCTTTATGGTAAACTGTTTTCTTTCACTATCACTATATCGTTTCGCTACCTTATTCTTCAATATTTTAATTGAAGAGGTACGTAAATCTTTTACGTTTTTCTCTATGTCTATCGCTTGAAGTGTTGAGGAGATAGACTCCAGTTCCTGTTCTATTTCCTTTTTGCGTGCGAAATAGTATACTGTTTCTAAAGTAGCAATCACGACTGATGGCTCGCGTTTAAGAAGCGAAAACATCTTAATGCCAAAAGAGAATGACCATTTCAGTCGAAACCATAAGTTCGGTTTTTGCTCTATCATCTGGCAACGATTAAGCAGTTTCATTAGCTTGGCTGAACTCTTTTCCTTTAACCATTCATTGTTTACGGTGTATTGTTGCAGCATATCGTTATACTTCGTTTCTTTCAGCAAAGCGTCGTGTTCTGCTGTGAGAAGGGCTTCGCGCATTTGTAAGTCAAATCCCTGAGAGGCCGCATAGAGTGATTGTCTTGCCGTGTTTTCAACAGCAAATATGTCCTCAATATGCCAATTAATCATAGCCGGATAATCCAATTGATTGGCGATGAAAGTTTCTTTATTTTGCACACTGCCCAATTTCGCAACAATAAAGTCAAGCCCTTCATCGGAAAGCTTTTCAGCCACATTCTCCACAGCCGAGTTATTATTCGATACGACTAATACTGTCTTGTCTGTCAGGAGTAGATTGGCTATGATATTCAATATAGTTTGTGTCTTACCTGTTCCCGGTGGACCTTGAATAAGGCTTACCTGATACGTCAAAGCTGCTTCCACTGCTGCCTTTTGACTGGCATTACAGCCAAAAGGGTAATATATCCGATCAGGTTTACGGTAGGTCGCTAATTTTGTTTTGTCACCAAGATACTGCGCCAATGGAACATTGTCGCGATTCACATCCACTAAATCGTACTGATCCGAAAGGATAATTCTTTTATCTTCTGTTATCAAGCTGGTTTCTGTGGCAAGTTTCTTGAGATAGTCCCATACTGAACCGCCATTTTTATCTATTGGCGTACGTGTAATGTATATTTCGCTTCCAACAAAATTTTCGTAGTAGCCATTGTTATAGACCACATGATAGAAAATATAACGTCCATCCGTAAAACGAGTTAACTCGGCTATATTAGTAATGTGTTTATTCTTGATGTATAACCCTTTCTCACCTAAATCTATCGTTTTGGGGTTCGTAAGATAAAGCAACCGCGCTGGGTTGTAATTGAACACACGTGGAGAGGATGAGAACTGTACAGCCCAAAAACCTTTCTTGTTCTTACTAATCGAGGTAACTTGCTCTGTGATAAACATTCTCTTATCACCATACCTCTCCAAATCGACTATCATACATTGCTTTTTGTCCATTTCTTCTTTTGCTATTTAGCGCAAAGATAGTTATTAATATGCGACAAGCATTCATAGCTTTTCTTAGTAGTTACGGCAAAAATATTGGCGCAACATGATATAGAACAGGAAATTGCACTAAATTTGCACAGCTTGTCAATAAGATAGGCGCAATTGATATGACACAATACGACCCCACCCTACTCGCAGCCGAAGCAACAGAGTTGCTTAGCTCGCTGATCTCTATTCCTTCATTAAGCCGCGAGGAATCGCAGGCGGCAGATTATCTGCAGCATTACTTTGAAACCGAAGGTATGGAAACCGGACGCAAAGGCAATAATATATGGTGCCTCAGCCCCATGTTTTTGCCGGAGAAGCCTACGCTGCTACTCAACTCGCATATAGACACCGTAAGACCCGTGGCGGGTTGGAGGCGCAACCCCTACACCCCTTCGATTGAGAACGGGAAGCTCTACGGATTGGGCAGCAACGATGCCGGTGCCTCAGTAGTGAGTCTGTGGGAGGTATTCCGGCAACTGTGCCGTACTACCCAAGCTTACAACCTGATCTATCTGGTTTCGTGCGAAGAAGAGATATCGGGCAGTAACGGCATAGAAAGTGTGCTGTCGCAGTTGCCGACCGTCAGCTTTGCCATTGTGGGTGAGCCGACCGATATGCAACCTGCCATTGCAGAGAAAGGATTGATGGTGCTCGACGTTACTGCCATCGGGAAAGCCGGTCATGCTGCTCGCGACGAGGGCGACAATGCCATCTATAAAGCGCTCGACGATATTATTTGGTTCCGCGATTACCACTTCGCAAAGGTGTCGCCTCTGTTGGGTGCCGTCAAAATGACCGTCACGCAGATCAATGCCGGTACGCAGCACAATGTGGTGCCCAACCGCTGCACCTTTGTGGTAGATGTGCGCAGCAACGAGTGCTACACCAATCAAGAGCTTTTCGCCGAGATCAAGCAGCATTTGTCGTGCGAGATACGTGCCCGTTCGTTCCGCCTCGGTTCGTCGCACGTATCCCCTCACCATCCGTTGGTGCGACGTGCTGTGGATTTGGGACGTATCCCGTTTGGTTCGCCTACATTGTCCGATCAGGCGTTGATGTCCTTCCCTTCGATGAAGATGGGACCCGGCAAGGGCAATCGGTCGCATACCGCCGATGAGTACGTCAGGTTGGAAGAGATAGAAGCAGCCATCTCTCTGTATTTGGAGTTGCTGGATGGCGCCGATATAACGGCTACCACTGATTGAGCCACTGTGTCGGATTCAGCTTCTCGGTCTCTTTGCGCAGTTGGAAGTGCAGCACGGTGCGTCCGTTATCATCCTCGTCGGAGAAGATTTTCCCGATAGGTTGCTTCGTAACCACCTCATCGCCTTGCTGCACGGCGACACTAATGAGATTGCAATACACCGAGATGTAATTGCCGTGGCGGATAAGTATGTTGAACAGCCCGTTCAGTTCGAAGATGGCAGCTACCTTCCCGTTGAAGACGGCACATGCCTGTGCACCCGGGCTGCCTTGAATGTCGATGCCTTTGTTATCGAGCTTCACATTGCGCAGTCCGGCTACGGCATATTGCCCGTATCGGCTGATGATGATGTTCGGTCCGGTGAGTGGCATGGGTAATTTGCCCCGATTGTCGGCAAATGAGCCGGTCAGCTGTTCCGTGCGCTTCAGCGATGGCGTCTCGGCAGGCGCCGTCTTTGCCGATTCGGCAATCAGACGGTCGATGCGCGCATTGAGACGGTTGGCTTCACGGCGCTTCTTCTCTATCTCTTGACGCAAAGAGCGTTGTTGCGTGCGCAGAGAGTCAACCAACTGTCGTTGTTGTTGCTCTTCACCCTCTAACTTCAGTCGTTCCGTCTCAATCGTTTCCAACAATTGGACTTTCGACAGCCTGACCTGTTGCAGCTCGGTTCGCTTTTTATCGGTAATATCCTGTTGTTTCATCACCTCTTCGCCTTGCTGGCGCTGATAGTCGGCATATTCGCGTACATAGCGCATACGTCGATAGCTTTGCGCCACTGTTTTGGCAGATAGAATAAACAGTAGTTTCTGGTGGATAGAGCGATTCTTATAGAGGTATTGCACGGAGGCTTCGTATCGTTTCTTCTTATCGCGTAATTCGGTTTGCAGGGTTGCATACTGCTCCTCGACGCGTTCCAGCTCTTTGTCTACGGTCGCCATGTCCTGATGCAGTCGTTGGATATATCGTTTGCGCTCTTCTATCTGCCCGCTCAGCGATTCCAATCCGTTCAGCAGGTCGCTCACGCTTTTCCGAGTGGTAGTAAGTAGCTTCTCCGTTTCGGAGATTTGTCGTTGCAGTTCACTGCGTTCGCTTTCCAAATCCTTGATCAGTTGATTGGATTGCGCAGCCAACGGCATCGTCAGCCCCCATAACAGTGCCAGCAGGGAGAGGAACGTTTTCATCGTTTCGGCAACATCTCGGTAAATTCTCTCCAACTGACTTGTTTATAACGTTGAGAGAGCTGTGAGGGGCGACGGGTGAATGTCCGGTTAGAGAAACGCGAGAGCACCATGCGACCTTTGGCGGTAGTCGGCAGTCCCAGCTCTCGCGGGGTAAGCGTTACTCTCTTCCGTTTTTTTAGCGCGGCACTCATAAACAGCCGTTCCATGCGATTATAGTTGTATCCCCCCGATAGTTTGGTATGGAGGGTTTGTGGAGAGATGCGGATGTAGCGTCTCTCTGTACGGTCGATAATCAGCACGTACTCGGGAGTCATCTCAATGCGGACAGCTTCGCTGCGCACCATCGGCACTAAAAAAGAGAGTTGGATACATTCGCCGGCTATCACCCGTAGCGATCCGTTGACCGTCGATTCATTGCCTTTATGCGGCAGGGTCAGTTTGACCTTTGCCGACAGGTAGCGGGCATCGGCAACGGTAGCAAGTTCAGGGCTTTTGCATCCCGTCCATAACACTACGAGCACCAGCCATAGAAGTGACGCCTTGGTTTTCATTCGGGAATATACTTTTTCTTTTCGATCTTCTGCTTCAATGTTTTCGACTTGCTTCCCAGCTCCAATGCCTCCTTCCAATACTTCAAGGCGCCTTCGGGGTCGCCGGTCATGTAGTAGATGTCGCCGCAATGCTCTACAATCACATCGCTCTTGTCGGTGTTGTTCATGATGGCATTGTCGATGTATATACGCGCTTCGGCATATTTACCCTTTTCGAAGAGAATCCATGCGTAAGTATCCAAATAGGTAGCATTGTTGGGTTCGGTTTTCACAGTTTTATAACTCATCTCTTCGGCTTTGTCTAAATCCTTCCGTTCCAGCGAAAGATAATAGGCATAGTTGTTCAGGGCGCCT
Source organism: Prevotellaceae bacterium (assembly GCA_031262085.1). Classification (GTDB taxonomy): domain Bacteria; phylum Bacteroidota; class Bacteroidia; order Bacteroidales; family Bacteroidaceae; genus Bacteroides. The sequence continues at coordinate 40,466 of JAISIN010000130.1, read as the reverse complement.
ACATTGGCTGGGTTGTAGACCAATGCCGAATCGTAGGCGATATATGCTTCCGTATTCATCCCTTTGATGTGATAAGCGTCTGCCATGATGGTATAGAAATCGGATATGACCTCTTTCTTGGTATCGGGGCTTACTCCATTCACGGCTTTCTTGCAGATAGCCAGTGCGTCGTCGGTACGATCTGCCTGATTGTATCCGATGGCGAGATAGAAGTAAAATTCGGGCATATCGGGATTGGTCTCTACCCCTCCTTCGCACAAACGGATAATGGCTGTGGTGTCTTGTTGGCGAATGGCTTCACCGAGCAATGTTATGCGGGCAGCCGAGTTGGCAGGTTCGAGATCGAGTACCTGCTTCAGCACCGGTATGGCTTTGTCGTTCATATTCTTGGACACAAGATAACGGGCGTAGAACATGGGCAGTCGGCTATCGTCGGGTTCTTGTGCCATGATGCGGTCGAAGAGGTTCATGACGCGGACGCTGTCGTTGTTGTTCTCGACCATGAAGCGGCGCATCACGTCGAGTTTGACATCCGATGCGACCTTCTTGTTCAGCAGCAGCGTATCCAATTGTTGCCGGTATTGCTCTTTCTGCCCGGTTACCTCGTAATACGATGCCAACGAATAGAGTGCTTGTGCATTGTCGGGGTCTTCGGTGAGTACCTTATTATATAAGGTGTATGCCTCTTGCGTTTTTCCGTTTTGCAGATAAAGATCGCCAAGTATGACGGGATAGCGCATGTCGAGCGGATACTCTGCCATCAGCCCTTCTATCTCGCGAAAAGCGCTTTTGTTGTCTTTCATCTGCAAATAGACGCGTAGCTTCTCCATGCTGATCTGTTCGTTCTTGCCGGTCTTCTCTTCGAGGGTGTTCAGTGTTGCTATCGACTTGGAGTATGCCTCCGTGCGGTTGTATATTTCGAGTAATGTATAGAGCGGTTCCACTCGATTCGGAAATCGATGGGTCATCTCTTCCAGTAAGGCGGTTGCCTTATCGACAGCTCCTTGTTGGCGGTAAAAAGAGGCAAGTCCCTGTGTGAACCAATAGTTGTCGGGGTTGTATTGCACCGCCTTCTCTAACGATTCCTGTACCTTGGGCAGTTGGTTCATAGCCAGATAGAACTGTGCAATCTCGAAGTTGGCTCCCGCCGCCTGCGGATTAATTTCAAGACTGTGCCTCAGCATATCGAAGGCTCCTGCATTGTCGAGTTCCGTCTTCAGGCGATAAGCCTCCAGAAAGAAATAGTCGTATTTGCGTTGTTGCTCTTCGCTGAGGGTGTTGCGCGACGGCAGTGCTTCCCGTGTTGTCTGTCGGGGGGTGTTGCAGGCAATGATTGCGATGCCTCCCAGCACGAGCAGTATCATCTTTTTCATCTTTCTCACATTTTGTTTCATTAAACGCCGGTATGTCCGAATCCGCCTGCACCTCGGGCTGTTTCGCCGAGTTGTTCGACCTCCTGCCACACGACTTGCTCGTGCCGGGCAATCACTACCTGTGCAATGCGTTCTCCGTCTTCGATAACAAATGGTTCCTGCGACAGGTTTACCAAGATCACGCATATCTCTCCTCTGTAATCGGCATCGATCGTGCCGGGCGAGTTAAGCACAGTGACACCCCGTTTGATGGCAAGTCCGCTGCGGGGTCGTACCTGCGCCTCATAACCGGCGGGCAGGGCTATATACAGCCCCGTAGGGATGAGACAGCGTTGCATAGGTGGTAGCATAACGGGTTCGGAAAGGTTGGCGCGCAAGTCCATTCCGGAGGAGAGCAGGGTGGCATACGCAGGCAGCGGATGCTTGGATTGGTTGACTATTTGTACGTTCATAAGTGATTAATAGCTATTTATTGGGCGAAAGTACAGTTTTTGAATCAATTTGCCTTACATTTGTACGCAAAATAATTATAATAATGCAACAAATGGATTGGTATACCCTTATTTCAACCAAACGGTTTGGCTTGGAGGAGTTTCACGAGGTGCGTAAGGAGAATCGTTCGGAGTTTCAGCGCGACTATGACCGGCTGGTTTTTTCGGCTCCTTTTCGCCGTTTACAGAACAAGACGCAGGTCTTTCCGCTACCCGGTAGTGTGTTTGTACACAACCGGTTGACACATAGCTTGGAGGTATCGTGTGTAGGCAGGTCGCTTGGGAACGATGTAGCCAAAGCGATCCTGTTGCGTCGTCCCGAGCTGCAAGAGAGTTTCTTGCCCGAGATAGGCTCTATCGTGTCGGCTGCCTGTCTGGCACACGACTTGGGCAATCCGCCTTTCGGACATTCGGGCGAACGTGCCATCTCTACTTTCTTCTCCGAGGGGAAAGGGGAAGCACTCAAACATCCTCAAGCCAACGGCGAGCAACTCACTGCCGCGCAATGGGAAGACCTGACCCATTTCGAGGGGAATGCCAATGCCTTCAGACTGCTGACGCACCAGTTCGAAGGACGGCGTAAGGGGGGATTCGTGCTTACCTATACCTCGCTGGCTTCTATCGTGAAGTATCCCTTCTCATCGAGCTTGGCAGGCACAAAGTCGAAGTTTGGCTTCTTTACCACCGAAGAACACAGCTTCCGTCGTGTAGCCGAAGAATTGGGCATGCGGAAGCTCAGCGATCATCCGTTGAAATATGCCCGTCATCCGTTGGTTTATCTGGTAGAGGCTGCCGACGACATCTGCTACCAGTTGATGGACATGGAGGATGCTCACAAACTAAAATTGCTCACTACCGACGAGACGAAAGAGTTGCTGCTGGCTTATTTCGACGAAAAGCGGAAGGAGCATATCCGACAAACGTTTCACATGGTAAGCGACATCAACGAGCAGATTGCTTATCTGCGCTCATCGGTCATAGGCTTGCTTATCAAAGAGTGTGTCGATGCGTTTCTGAATCATGAAGAAGAGATACTGAACGGCACCTTCGAGGGTAGCCTCATCCATCATATCTCACCACGTCAGGCAGACGCCTATCGTCATTGTGCCGAGGTATCGGCTATGAAGATCTATCGTTCGCGCGATGTGGTAGATATAGAGTTGGCAGGCTTTCGCATTATCGGTACCTTGCTCGACCTGATGATACAAGCGGTGAGCTTTCCGGAGAAAGCCTATTCGCAGTTGCTGATCAATCGTGTATCGGATCAGTATGCGATTCATGCACCTACCCTGTACGGGCGAATACAGGCAGTACTCGATTATATATCGGGCATGACCGATGTCTTCGCTCTCGACCTCTACCGGAAGATTAACGGGAACAGTCTTCCGGAGATGTAGGCTTAACAGGGTGGGGACTTGGGTAGAATATCTTGTTGGCTCCCGAGGTGATTCGACAAGCTTCCGGCTCATTCTCAATGAAGGATTGTATGTGTCGGATGCGCTTCTCTGCCAAAATCTCGTCGACAGCAATCAGGATGCCGGTCTCTTCTACATCGCCGAAGCCATAGTTAATGGCTGTGCCGAACATACGCATGGTGGGACTTAGATTCATATAGGCGTTGACCAATGGAGGGATGTTAAACCCGACCTTGCGTATCTGCCCGTTCAATATCTTATAATCTTCCTTGAAGCTTTTTCCACAGAAGAGCGCAGCCAGCTCGGTTGGACAAGTTTCCAGCTCTAACGGTTTCAGCGGAGTAATCAGATTGTCTTTGTCGGCAAAGTGTTTCTTCAGGAAATAGAGTATCATATCGCGTCCCTGCCGGTGGAAACTGGGATACATGGTTACTTTTCCGAAGAAGTATTTCACTTCGGGCATAATGACGGTCAGTGCGCCTAATCCGTCCCACAGATTATCGAGCGCAAACAGTCCTTTGCTGCCGGCTCGGGTCGATTGGTACTCCAGCGTAACGAACGAGCGCCCCAATTCTATGGTAACGGGCAGATACTCTTTCATAAACCGTTCGGAGAAGTGAAACATGTGTGCAGTAGCCAGCATGGGTATCCCCTTGTCATCCAACTGCACCTCCGTACCCGGCAGATAGCGATAGCCTCCCAAGATACCTTCAGCTTCGGGGTTCCATACAATCAGTTGTTTATACGGATGCTCCATGGTATCATACTCGTCGATGTCTATCTCCATTCCTGTTCCTCCTCCGGCAGCCCGAAATGCGATTTCGCGCAACCGTCCTATCTCGCGCATCAGGTGGGGCGAGTCGTGGGCAGTGATGATGTATATCTGATTGTGGCTTTTATTCGTCATTCGCAGACGTTTTTCTTCAGTAAGCTCCGCTTTCAGCAACACCTTGCTCACCGGTTCGATAATCTTTTCCATCTCTTATTTAGTTGATATAATATAAATCGTTTATGATTCTCCACCGGGTAACTTATATACCTCTTCTTTTACGCAGGCAGCCCATTGCGCCGGCGTCTTCGACTTGTCGAATGTTTGCCACGGAATGGGTTTCCCGATGGTGATGGTGAATGTCTTGTGGCGGTTACGAAACATCTCGTCTACCAGATAGAGCATTGCGATATTAAACTTAATGCCAAAGAATTTGCATACATTGGCAAGATTATAGAAGAAGTTGGAGTTGCGTCCCTCGAAGTGGATGGGTATCACATCGCGGTGAAACTGTACACTCTTTACGATGAAGGTCTTTTTCCACTCCAAGTCGCGAATGATACCTTTGCGCCTGCGGGAGCAGATGCCGGCAGGAAACATGATCAGCTGGTTGTCGGAAGTGAAACCGGCTTCGACTAATTTGGGAAAGTCTTTGGCTTGCTTGCCGGTTTTGTTGATGGGAATAAAGAGGGGAGCCAACCCGTGCAGATGCATCAGCAGGTCGTTTACCAAGTATTTCACCTTGCCTTGATAAACGGTTCCCAATATATAGCCCAGCGCTACACCGTCTTGTCCGCCCAGCGGGTGGTTGGAGACAAAGATATACAACCCTCCGCGGGGAAGGTTCTCTTCTCCTTTTACAAGGAGCTTGGCATCTAAGAAATCCAAGCTTGCCCGAAGAAAATCTACGCCGACCTTCTCTTTCGATTCTTGCAGAAAAGGGTTCAGCTCTTCCTGATGAATAATCTTCTTCAGGTAGGAAATGACGAAGCGGGGAATATATTTGTAGTACCTCGGTGCTTTGTCTCGAAGTATTTTATCAATGTCAAGCAAGAAAAACGTGCCGTCTGCCATACAATTAGAGTTGAAACGATGCGCAAAATTAAAGTAACTTTTTTATTAAGCGTCATAAAATGGGCGAAAACTACACCCAAAATCTATCAAAAAGCACCCAAAATCTATCAATTGACAGTTTACCCCCTAAAGATTGACGAAAATCGGTGGGTTGGACATGCCGAATCTCCGTAATCTTGCACCGCCAAAGGCAACGAACCTGTTGCAACGGCGAACAAACAACAGCAATCAAAAACAAAAAAAGAATAAGATTATGAACAGTATCACCTTCCAAAAAGACTTGCTTGGTTTACAAGACGAATTGCTACGCTTTGCGTACAAACTGACCGCTAATCGCGAAGATGCCAATGACCTGTTGCAAGAGACTTCTCTCAAAGCATTGGACAATGAAGACAAGTACGCTCCCGACACAAACTTCAAGGGATGGATGTACACCATCATGCGCAACATCTTTATCAATAACTACCGCAAAATGGTACGCGACCAAACATTTGTAGACACCACCGACAACCAATATCACCTGAATTTGCCGCAAGATACCGCTTTCGAAAGCACCGAGAGCGCTTACGACCTCAAAGAGATGCATCGTGTAGTGAATGCGCTCCCTAAGGAGTATAAGGTGCCTTTCTCTATGCACGTCTCCGGCTTCAAGTATCGCGAGATAGCCGAGAAGCTCGATCTGCCGCTAGGCACGGTAAAAAGCCGCATCTTCTTCACGCGGAAGAAGCTGCAAGCAGAACTGAAAGACTTCGTTTAATCTTCTCTATTCAATATTCGTCATTCGGTTGAGGAAAGCTACGGTCTTGTGTATCTCCTTATACATCACGATGTCGTCTTTTACAAAGGGCACCTCTTTGCGATACTGATACAATAGGTGCTCCAATACGGGCGACGTTTTGAAGGGACGCCGGAATTCGATGCCTTGCGCAGCGTTCATCAGCTCGATAGCAAGGATGTGTTGCAGATTGTCCATGATGCGGAAGAGCTTGGTAGCTGCATTGGCTCCCATGCTGACATGGTCTTCCTGTCCGTTGGAGGAGACAATCGAATCGCTGGAGGCGGGGTAGCAATACATCTTGTTCTGGCTCACCATCGAGGCTGCCGCATACTGTGGTATCATGAATCCCGAGTTCAGTCCCGGATTGGCTACCAGAAACTCGGGCAATTCACGTAGTCCCATGATGAGCTGCGCCACCCGACGTTCGGAGATGTTTCCCAGTTCTGCCAAGGCTATCGCCAGATAGTCGAAGGTCAGGGCGAGAGGCTGTCCATGGAAGTTTCCTCCCGAGATGATGCAATCTTCGTCGGGGAAGATTGTGGGATTGTCTGTTACCGAGTTGATTTCAGTGAGCAACACTTGCGACACATGCCGAATGGCATCTTTGGTGGCGCCGTGCACTTGTGGTATGCAGCGAAACGAGTATGGGTCTTGCAGATGCGTTTTAGGACGGGCTATCAGCTCGCTTCCTTCCAGCAAACGGCGGAAGTGGTCGGCAGTCTCTATCTGTCCCTGATGCGGGCGGATGCGCTGAATGCAATCCATGAACGGATCGATACGTCCGTCGAACGCCTCCAGCGAGAGGGCGGCAATGAGATCGGCTTTCTTCGACAGGCGGAATGCTTTGAGCAATGCAAATACGCCGTTGGCGCTCATGAACTGCGTGCCGTTGAGTAGCGCCAGTCCTTCTTTGCTCATCAAGCGGACGGGTTTCCACCCAAATTCGTCGAGCACACTGATGGCTTCGCGTTTCTGCCCTTTGTAATAGACATCTCCTACGCCGATAAGCGGCAGGAACAGATTGGCAAGCGGAGCCAAGTCGCCCGATGCGCCCAGCGACCCGCGGTCGTAGACAATGGGCATTACATCGTTGTTAAAGAAATCCAGAATGCGTTGCACGGTTATGACCTGTACCCCGCTGTGTCCCAGCGACAGCGCATACGCCTTGAGCAGCATCATCAGTTTGACGACCACAGGACGTATCTCTTCGCCCACGCTGCATGCGTGACTTTTGATGAGGTTTTCCTGCAACGTGCCCAGCTCATCGGGCGATATGTTTTTGTTGCAAAGCGAACCGAAGCCGGTCGTTATGCCGTAGAGCGGCTCTTCGGAGCGGGCAATCTTACTGTCTAAATAGTCGCGACAGCGCTGTATACGTTCGCGTGCTTCGGGCGCCAGTTCTAATTTGAGATTCTCGTTGATGATACGTTCGAGGATGTCGAAGGTCAGTTCGCCACCTCCTATCTGATAGATATTCTTCATACGCTCAGCTCTTGACGTACCACTTTCAATACCTCTTCTTCGCGGCGAATGGTTTCGCGCTCTAATTGGTCGGCTCTTTCGCGCAGCGTGTTCACAAAGGCTTCATCTTTGATGCCTGTCAAGTTGATGCGTACATTGAGCAGAGCACCCAGTACGGCAGTACGTGCCGACATCACGGCTACGCAGCCGTCGGTGATGGCGTTCTGATTGCCGAAGCGTACCACATCGAAGAGCGCTTCCATCAGTCCGGCAGCCTCTTCGGCGACCTCCATCGGCACGAGTGCAGCCTGTTTGGTAGCCTCTTCGATGGCGAGTGTACGCGCTTCGCGCTCCTCCTCGGTTGTCTTGGGCATTTTGTAGCAGGCGAACAAGGCGTTATAGGCGTCGGCATCGCGGTCTATGGCATCCTCAAAGTGCTGCCTTGCCCGAGGCATGGTCTCTTCGACGTGTCGCATCAGTTCTTCGTGCAATTCGTATTTCTTCTTACCGATGGTTAATCGTGCCACCATGGTGGCGAGCGCCGATGCTACGGCGCCGTTTAATGCGGCGACGCTTCCACCGCCGGGAACCGGCTCGTTACTGGCTGTCCGGTTCAGAAAATCATTCAGGGTCGTTTTTGCTAACATGGTTGATTATTAATTGAGGGTTGGAATAATCGTTGTCGGGGGACTTACAGACCCGGGTGAATCACGCCTCGTTTGATGACGGTGGTGACGCAATTCATGCCGACGTAGTAGGTTAACTGGCGATAGTCGTCGGTATTCAGCAGTACAAAGTCGCCCTGCTTACCGACCTCAATGCTGCCCAGCTTGTCGGCGCGGTTGAGGGCGGCGGCTCCGTTCAGGGTAAGGGCGGTGATCGCTTCTTCGACGGTCATCCCCATATAGAGACATGCCAGTGCAAAGGTGAGCGGGATGGAACCCGAAAAAGCGCTTCCCGGATTGAGGTCGGTAGCCAGCGCCACTGCCAGACCGGCATCGATCATCTGCCTGCCGCGGGCATACGGCTCTTTCAGGATAAAGGCTGTAAGAGGCAATAGGGTCGCTACCACACCGGCATCGCGCATCTGCCGGATACCGGCGTCGGAGACGTGCAACAGATGGTCGGCAGAGGTGGCATGCAGCTCGGCTGCCAGTTCGGCACCGCCCAGCGATACAATCTCGTCGGCATGCAGCTTCAAGCCTAACCCATGCTTGCGGGCAGCGGTAAGCAAACGGCGCGACTGCTCGACGGAGAAGACACCCTCTTCGCAGAATACGTCGCAGAATTCTGCCAGTCGGTGCCCGGCAATATAAGGCAGCATGTCGTCTATCAGAAAGTCGATGTAGGCATCTGCCCGTCCGGCATACTCCTCCGGAATGGCATGTGCGCCCAAAAAGGTGGGTACAATGTCTACCCGTCGCTGTTCTTCGTTTTGCAGACTTTGCATTACCTTGAGCTGCCTTAACTCGGTATCGCGGTCTAATCCGTATCCGCTTTTCCCTTCGACGGTGGTGACGCCCATCAGGCTCATCTGTTTCAGAAAGCTCTCGGCACGCGCCCGTAGGTGGTAATAGCTGTTTTTGCGCGTAGCCCGCACAGTGGCAGCAATGCCCCCGCCGCTTTGCATGATCGACAGGTAGTTCTCGCCGCGCAGGCGGCGGTTGAACTCTCCGGCGCGGTCGCCATCGAACACAAAATGGGTGTGCGAATCGACAAATCCCGGCAACAGGCATCTGCCGCGGGCATTGAAGTGCCAATAGCGGTTGTAGTAGCCGTCGCGTTCTTCGCCACGCGATGCACCGACATACGTAATGATTCCACGGGTAACCTCAACGGTGGCAAAGTCGAGGATGCTTAATCGCCCCATCTCCTTTCCGCAACGGGCGGAAAAACCGGCAGGAGTAACCACGTGGGCATTGAAGATGATGAGATTTTCTATCATATACAGCGTCTTATTACGAATAAGGTAGAGCAAAGGTAATGCAAAAGATTTATTATTTATCTTTGCCGACCACGAAATACCTTATTTTTATACATACTCTATGCTACTTCCTTATTTGCACCCCGACGTAACAGAAGCCGGACTGGATGAAGCGGGCAGAGGATGCCTCGCCGGAGCGGTGTTTGCCGCCGCCGTTGTTTTACCGTCAAGCTTCCGCAACGATACTTTGACCGACTCCAAGCAACTCTCGGCATCGCAGCGCTACGCACTGCGTGAGGTCATAGAGCGGGAAGCGCTGGCGTGGGCAGTGGGCACTGCCTCGCCCCGCGAGATTGATGAAATCAATATCCTGAACGCCTCTATCTTGGCAATGCACCGCGCTGTCGACGGGTTGTCCCTTCGTCCGCAACATCTGTTGGTCGACGGCAACCGGTTCAAGCCGTATCAACAGGTACCGCACACCACGATTATAAAGGGCGACGGCAAATATCTCTCTATTGCCGCCGCCTCCGTGCTCGCCAAGACTTATCGCGACGACGAGATGCTCCGGTTACATACAGAGTTTCCGCAGTACGACTGGCTGCACAACAAAGGGTATCCCACAGCCAAGCACCGCGCTGCCATTGCAACGTATGGCGTGACGCCGTATCATCGCCTGACGTTCAACCTGACAGGAGAGGACAGGCAGCTGATGCTGCCGTTCGATCCATAAGCAGCGTCGGCACCCAATCAGTATAATTGTCCTCATAGAATACGTCTCGCATCCTCCGAAACTATCATCAAGATCGGCTCATAATAGGCGTCTAACGGTGGTTGGACGCCCGTCTAACGGTCGTTGGACGCGCGGCTAACGGTGGTTGGACGCGCGGCTAACCACCGTTGGACGGGTGTAAAGAAGGGACATATTGGTGAGTTCGTTATCTCACTTCTGTAACTTCGTCATCTCACTTCTGTAACTTCGTTATCTCACTTCTGTAACTTCGTTATCTCACGTTTGTAAGTTCATTATCTCACGTTTGTAAAATCGTTATCTCACGTTTGTAAGATCGTTATCTCACTCTTGCAACTTCGTTATCTCGCGTTTGTAACTTCATTATCTCGCAAAAAGAAGTTGAAGATGTCATTGGAGCAAGCAATACTACCACAGAATACAAACTTCTTTAGCGCGAAAGACAATCTCACTGATAATCCCTCGAAAGCTAATAGATTTGTTGTACTTTTGCGGCAACGAATTAGCGATTGATTCATCATGAACGAAGAGATTAAAGAAGCCTGTCGCGTGATGCGCGAAGGCGGCATCATCCTGTACCCCACCGACACCATATGGGGCATTGGTTGCGACGCGACAAATGAAGAAGCTGTGCGCCGTGTTTATCACATCAAACAACGCACCGACAGCAAAGCGCTGCTGGTATTAGTCGATTCGCCGGTCAAGGTAGATTACTATGTACAAGATGTACCCGACATAGCATGGGACTTGATTGAGGTGGCCGACAAGCCCCTTACCATTATCTATTCGGGCGCCCGCAATCTGGCGCCCAACCTGCTTGCCGACGACGGAAGCGTAGGCATTCGCGTCACCGGCGAAGCTTTTTCGCAACAACTGTGCCGACAGTTTCGGAAAGCCATCGTATCAACCTCTGCCAACATCAGCGGACAGCCTTCACCCCGCAACTTCCGCGAGGTGAGCGAAGAGATTAAACATGCAGTAGATTATATGGTCGACTACCGGCAAGACGAAGCAGCTGCCTCCCGCCCGTCGAGCGTCATCAAACTGGGTGCAGGAGGCGTAGTCACCATCATACGTCCGTAGATTATGGAAGAAGCAAACAATAATAAATCACCGCTCACCTTTCATCACCGCTTTCTGGTTTGGCGACAAAAGCATATCAAAGAGAAGCAGTTCATTCTGATACTCAGTCTCATTGTGGGTGTGTTCTGCGCCTTCGCCTCTTATCTGCTGAAGGCATTGATCCATTCGATTGAAACGTTCCTGACGGAAAACTTCAACGTCACCGGCGCCAACTACCTCTATTTGGTCTATCCGGTAGTGGGCATCTTTCTCTCAGGCTTGTTTGTACGCCGCATCGTCAAAGACGACATCAGCCATGGTGTGACGAAGATTCTCTATGCCATCTCGCGTCGGCAGGGACGCATCAAGCGTCACAACATCTGGTCGTCTATTGTAGCCAGCGCTCTCACCATCGGCTTCGGCGGATCGGTAGGAGCCGAGGCGCCCATTGTGCTTACCGGCTCGGCGATAGGCTCCAATCTGGGCAGCGTTTTCAAACTGGAGCACTCCAAGCTGATGCTATTGGTGGGGTGCGGCGCCGCCGGCGCCATTGCTGCCATCTTCAAGGCACCCATTGCCGGATTGGTCTTCACGCTCGAAGTGCTGATGGTCGACCTCACCATGTCGTCGTTGTTGCCGCTACTCATCTCGGCGGTGAGTGCGGCTACGGTATCCTATTTCCTGCTGGGCACGGAAGCCATGTTTAAGTTTCACATGGATCAGGCATTCGAGTTGAATCGCATTCCTTTCGTGCTTTTACTGGGTATCTTGTGCGGATTGGTATCGCTCTACTTCACCCGTGCCATGATGTTTACCGAAACCATCTTCGGTAAGCTCAAGTCGCCTTACGGCAAACTGATGCTGGGGGGAGTGATGCTGAGCATACTTATTTTCCTCTTTCCGCCGCTCTACGGCGAAGGTTACGATACCATCTCCCTGCTATTGGGCAACACCACCGAACTCGGCTGGGAAACAGTGATGAACAATTCGCTCTTCTACGGACACGGCAGCATGCTGCTGGTTTATCTGGCGCTGATCGTGATGTTCAAAGTGTTTGCCACCAGCGCTACCAATGGCGGCGGCGGTTGTGGCGGTACCTTTGCGCCGACGCTCTATCTGGGATGTATCTTCGGATTTATCTTTGCACACTTCAATAACGAATTTGCTCTGTTCGACCATCTGCCCGAGAAGAACTTCGCCCTGATGGGTATGGCAGGCATGATGAGCGGTATCATGCATGCGCCGCTGCTGGGTGTCTTTCTTATTGCCGAACTGACAGGCGGATACGACCTGTTCTTACCGCTGCTCATGGTATCGGTCAGCTCCTACCTCACGATTATCATCTTCGAACCGTATAGCATCTATGCCATGCGATTGGCAAAGAAAGGCGAGCTTATCACGCATCACAAAGATAAGGCGGTACTCACCCTGATGACGATGGATAATGTGATAGAGACCGATTTTGTGGTGGTACACCCCGAAATGGATCTGGGCGAATTAGTGAAAGCCATCTCTACCTCTAACCGCAATATATTCCCCGTAACCGATGCCGGCGGCGCACTCATCGGATTGGTGTCGCTCGACGATATCCGCAACATCATGTTCCGCCCCGAACTTTACCACCGGTTTAAGGTGAGACGACTGATGCACGTGCTCTCTGCCTGCCTCATCAATACCGACAACATGGAGCGGGTGATGAAGGCTTTCGACCAAAGTAAAGCATGGAATCTGCCGGTTGTAAACGAAGAGGGGCACTACTTGGGATTTGTCTCCAAGTCGAAGCTATATAGCGCCTATCGCCAAGTGATGGTGAATTTCTCGGAAGACTAAATAGTGTGTTTCCCGAAAGAGTAAAAACAAGGAAAACGAATGAAAAAAGAAGATTTACGAATCGTGTATATGGGAACCCCGGAGTTTGCAGTCGAATCGTTGCGCTGCTTAGTCGATGGCGGTTACAACGTTGTTGGGGTGATAACCATGCCCGACAAACCAGCCGGTCGGGGGCATAAGCTGCAAACCTCGCCGGTGAAGCAGTATGCGCAAACCCACCACCTGCCACTGCTGCAACCCGAACGCTTGAAAGACGAGACTTTCATCGATGCCTTACGAGGTTGGCATGCCGATCTGCAGATAGTAGTCGCCTTCCGCATGTTGCCCGAAGTGGTGTGGAACATGCCGCGTTGGGGAACCTTCAACCTGCACGCCTCTCTGTTACCGCAATATCGCGGTGCAGCCCCCATCAACTGGGCAGTGATAAACGGCGATACGGAGACGGGTGTCACCACCTTCTTCCTGCAACATGAGATAGATATGGGCAACATCATCAGGCAAGTACGTATTCCCATTGCCGAAACCGACAACGCCGGTGTTGTACACGACAAACTGATGTTCCTCGGCGGTCAGGTAGTAACTGCCACCGTAGACGATATTCTTGCCGACTGTATACACCCCGTATCGCAAGATGCCATCACCCCTTCCGAACCTCTCCGACCCGCTCCTAAGATATTTAAGGAGACTTGCCGCATCGATTGGCATCAACCGATAGCTGCGATCTATAACTTCGTCCGCGGACTGGCGCCTCATCCTGCCGCTTGGACCGAACTCACCCTGCCCGACGGTGAAACCGTGCAAGTCAAACTGTTTGAAACAAAAAAGATATTTGCCGACCAACCACTCCCACCTGCCGGTGCCGTGCAGACCGACGGCAAGTCTTATCTGCGCATTGCCGCTGCCGACGGCTTCGTCGAGGTGCTCTCTCTGCAACTGCCCGGTAAGAAGCAAATGAAAACCGCCGAGTGGCTGCGGGGAACACGGTTTATTGCCTCTTCAGCGTCAGCACCGTTATCTCCGGCCATGCCCCGAAACGAAGCGGTAAGCCTACATAACCAATACCCACATTGACATACAGCGATCGGTTGCCTTCGCTGTACATGCCTCTCCACTCGTGGAAGAGGAGCGAAGCGAGCGAATGATTGAACAGCACCACCTGCATGGCGTGCGTGTGCCCTGCCAGTGTCAACGCTATGTTGCTCTCGGGCAATACCTCACGACGCCAATGGTTGGGGTTGTGACTGAGCAAGATGCTGAACAGACTGTCGGTACCTGCGATAGCCTGTTGCAGGTCGGCATGTTGAACACCTGCGCCGCGATCGTTGTAATTACCTACGCCGATCAGTGCCAAGCTGTCGCCGCGATGATACAAGATGCGATGGTCATTATCGAGCAACGTCCATCCCATCTGCTTCTCTTTGGCAATGAGCGTATCCAAATTGGCTTTCTCTTCGCCGTCGTGCTTCCAGTGGAAATAGGCGCCGTAGTCGTGATTGCCCAGTACGGAATACACGCCGTCGGGAGCATACAGTTGCGACAGTACCGATTGAAATTCACTTAGCTCGGTTGCCCGTTGGTTCACCAAATCGCCGGTGAAGAGTATCAGGTCGGGGTGCAAGGCATTGACACGTTCTACCAATCGACGCATCGGAGCATCATCGCCCGTCCAACTGCCGGTGTGAATATCCGACAACTGCACCATGCGGTAGCCGTCGAACCCTTTCGGCAAGCGAGGGTGACGAAACTCCACCTCTTTAACGTCGAAACGAATAATGCCCGCCGTGGCACCGTAGAACACACAGCCGAAACTGACCACAGCCAGCAGCAACCCTGCCGCTGTAAAGGGCGCTCTACGCCAGCGCAACCCGTAACAGAACGGCCATCCCACCAGCGAGCAGAGCATGAAGAGTATTTTGGGGATAATCAGTAGAAAAACCAACACGGCATACCTGCCGATAGCCAGCGGATGGCGAGCCAGCGCATTGTCGCCCAGCATCAGTAACAAGAAACCTGCCAGCAATATCAATGCCGGCACCCAGTAGAGCAGGCGCAGCAGGCGACGCTTCGTCTTTTTGGTGATATATACAAAGTAGATGTAAATGTCGGGCAACAGCAGAAAGGTTACCAGCATGAGCAGAAGGAGGATTAATCTGTGCATACGTCTTTGAGTTCGTCAATGTTTTTATCGATGGTGTCCAAGTGTTTGTACACGAATTTCTTGTAGAGCAGATAGACCAAGCCGACGGTTACGCCCACCAGGCATAGCAGGAAGAGGAGCTGTCCGCCCCACGGCTTGTCGTAGATGCGCATGTGCCAGTATTCCAAGCCGAAGAAGAGGAGCAGCCATGCGCAGCCCACGTAGATCTCGCTGCGTATGTAGCGGCGGTAGCGCGCCATCCGCGTAGCCACCTCGATGACCGACATCTCGTCGGGCTTGATGCGCACCAGCAGGCGGAGCGTGAGGTAGTCCCACACCATTCCCAGCACAAACGTGACGGCATAGAAGAGCGCCATCACAGCACCGGAGCCTCGCCATTGCGAGGAGATGGCTGTGTCCAGACAGATGGGGATGACGATCAGGGCAGAGATCCACATGCCGATGCGTTGCCACGAGGCAAGCCGACCGATGCTGCGCCGGGTGTTGGCGCGTCGTCCGGCGATGAGCTGCGATAGTTGTTGTTCGTCGGTCACGTGGGTCTGCTGCAATTTATCGTCCAGCGTGTGCCAACTCTTTTTGAGGTCTTCTAATTCCATAAATCACTCCTCCTTGTTCATTGCTTTTAGTTTAACTTTAATCCGACTGATGCGGGTGGCGACATTGGTAAGTGTCAAGCCGGTAATTTCGGCAATCTCTTCGTAGTTCTTCTCTTCGAGGTAAAGCAGGATGATCGATTTATCTAACTGTCCCAGCCGGTTAATCAGTTGGTAGAGTTGCTTGAGCATGACTTGCGTTTCATCGGGTTCTTCGGTGCGGTCAATATCCCAGTTGAGCGACACCACTTCGGGCAAGTTCTTCTCTTTCCTAAGGAAGCTGATGCAAGTATTCAGGGCGATGCGGTAGATCCATGTCGACACCTTACATTCGCGCCTGAACTTGGGATAAGCCCGCCACAAGTTGAGTACCACGTCTTGATACAAGTCGTTCAGGGTCGCATTGGGTGTAGTATAGAGGTAGCACACCTTATATATTACACGCTCATACTCCTGTATCACCGTCAAGAACTCTTGTTCCAATTGCTCCATTCTCGTTGTTGTTGAGTGAGTGTTCGATGAGATTTGCTGTCTTGTTCGTCGCGCGAGAGGTGATTAAATCACAAGGAGGATACAAAATCAAAAGACGGATGTAATTTCTGTTGCTTGCCTGATGCGGTCTGCCATGCCTATACCTCCTTTGATGTTACCGGCGAGAATCAGTCCCGGATAGTGTATTTGCAACTGTTCGATAGTCATCAGGCGACTCCCGCTACTCAGCTCATACTGCGGAATGGCTCTTTCGTGACGGAAGATGCGAATCAGGTCGGGATGCACGTCGGGTGGGTAACACAACAGGGTGTGCAGGGTGTCGTCGACAAGTGTTACAACGTCTCCGTCGCTTACTTGCACCAGTTCAGGATGACGCATCCCGCCGATAAAACAGGAGAAGAGCGCTCCGCTCTGTGGCGCCCTTCCGTCGAAACATGCCGAAGGGAACAGGATACCCAACACCCGTTGCCGCTCGCACGAGGGTACCAACCCACCGAAGGCGCGATAATCCTTGCCGCGTGTGTTTCGCAGACCTACAGCGACCTGCATCACGGGAGCATAACGCAGGTTGGTTATCTGCTGCATCTGCGCCTCGGGCACGAACGGCAACAAGGAGGGCAGTGCGTAAGCGCCTGTGGTGGTGATCACGGTATCGCAATCTGTCCGGCAGAGCTGTCCGCTGTGTACATAGCTTACGCTCCATCGGGCAGTACTTTTGTTGGGTATGTGCATGATGCGTACCTCTTGGGCTGCGGTCACGATGCGGTGATGTCCGATGCTGTCGGCGAGCGCTTCGATCAATCGGCTCAATCCGCCGCGGGCAGAGAACACCTTTTTGGTAGCCAGCCGGTCGTGTTCGCTCTTAGGTTCTTTTGCTTTGGCTATGGCGCCCCGCACAAAGCTGCCGTAGTTCTGCTCTAAATTGTAAAGTTTGGGCAGCGCATAGCGGGTAATGAGCGTATCGGGATTGCCGGCATATACGCCCGACAGAAAGGGGTCGACTGCATAATCAACAAATGATCGACCTAATCGGCGTCGTGCCAGGCTGCCTACCGATTCGTCGGGGTTATTACCCTTCACACGCCAAGGTTCGCCAAGGATACGAAACTTATCCGCCCAAGTAAAGAGGGGAGTAGCGATTGCCGAGGAGAGTCCCGACGGCAGTGCATGAAAACGACCCTCTTTCCAAATGAGACGCTTGGCAGCAGCTTCGTGTGCAGTCTCTAATTCGCAACGGGGAGCCAAAGCGGTGAATAGTTGGGCTACCTCGGGGTAAGATACTACACCGGTATTCGGTCCGCTCTCGAACACAAAGCCGTCGTCGGCATGGCTTTGTATCTGTCCGCCGATGCGGGATTGCTGTTCGATAACCGTCACGCTGTGTCCTTTGCGACACAAGTAGAAGGCGGTGGTTAGTCCGGTCAGTCCGGCGCCAATAACGACAATTTGGCTCTTCATCATATTCTATATGGGTTTTGAAAACGATAAATGGCTACGTCCCATCAGCTTATCGAGCGATGCTGCCACGTTGCGCACAAACGGGTATCCGGCAGGGGTCATCTGTATCTTGTCGGCATCGAACGTGAGCAACCCGTCGCGACGGAAGTCGAACAGTCGCTCTTCGTTATAGGCAGTGGCTGCTTTCAGCCGCTCTACCGGAAGCTCTAATCGGGCAGATAGCTCGTCCCAACGGATGCAATAGTTGCACATCAGCATCTCAATAACCTCGCGGGTAATCTGCTCGTCGCGGTTCAGCACGTAGCCTTTCCTGATGCAGAAGTCGCGACGAGTGTGCAGCGCGTCTACATATTCGTCGATGGATTTGCTGTTCTGCATATAGGCAGTGTCGAGCTGGCTAATACCTGTTACACCGAAGGCATATACCTGTGCCGTGGTGCGGCGGGTACAGTATCCTTGAAAGTTACGGTGCAGGCGGTGGGTGTTCAGCGCGATATTCAGTTCGTCGTCGGGCAATACGAAGTGATCCATGCCGATGCGTACATAGCCTGCTGCCTGCAACAGCTCGGAGGCTCGTATAAACATACGGCTCTTTTCGCCGGCGGCAGGCAGACCGGCTCTCTCAAGAATCAATTGCCGTTTGTTGACCCAAGGTACGTGGGCATAGCTGAAGGTAACGATTCTGTCGGGCTTGAGTGCAATGGCGCGCCCGATGGTGTCGGCAAACGAATCGGCGCTCTGTCCGGGCAGTCCGTACAGAAAGTCGAGGTTGATGCGGGCGCCGACGCGACGAAGCAGGTCGAATATCTTTTCCACAGGCAGGTGAGACGGGCGGCGGTTGACGGTTTTCAGCACCGCTTCGTCGAAATCTTGTATGCCGATGCTGTACCGATTGAAGCCGCACTGCGTCAGCTCGTACCAGTCGCCGACGGTGAGATAGCCCGGATGACACTCTATGGCGATTTCGGGGGTTTCAATAGTGCTGAACGCCGAGAGCAGGTGATCGTTCAGCTCGCGTATGTAATGCAGCGGCAAGGCGGTAGGGGTACCGCCGCCATAGTGTATCTGCGAAATGCGGCGATGACTGTCGAGCATCGGCAGCAACAGGTCTATCTCTTGATGGAGGGCTTTTACATAGCTGTCAACGGCTTCGGGACGTGCCATCGGATAGGAGTTGCATCCGCAGTAGTGACACAGTTGCCCACAGAAGGGGATATGCAGATAGAACGACAGATGGTTGTCGCGTGCCCGATCAGACTGTACTACGGCTTCGCGATAAGCGTCGTTGGTAAATTCATGGAAGTAGTTTGCCGGCGGATAGCTGGTATAGCGAGGCACAGGCACATTATACTTGTCGAGTAAATCAGAATTTGTCATGATTCAATGTTTAGGAATTGGTTCTCTCGTTAGTAACCTCCACCGGTGTTTTTGGTTCACGGAAGAAGTAAAGTATATAGGCTACCGAGCATCCTGCAAGAAACACCACAAAGGCAAACAGACCGCGAAAGCCCAACAGGTCGCCCACCTTTCCGCAAAGCAGCACGGTGAGCATGCTACTGCCGTGCGTAATAACGGTCTGCACGGTGAAGTCGGTACCTTCGCGACCGGGACGCACACAATCCATCGCCGTAGTATAGACAACGACCGACGACATACTGTAACTGCACCACAGCAGCACATAGCCCGTACAGAGCGCCACAGTAGTGGGGTGCGTCCACGATAGCAGCAGGAAGTAGAGCAGTGTGCAAAAGGTGAAACAGGCAAAGCTCAATCGTGCCCGGTGTCTGCCGATGCGACGCACCAGCAACCCTATGGGGAAGGAGATGGCAAAGGCGGCTCCGGTTCCCAGCATACTCATGAAACCAACCTCTTTGATAGAGTATCCCAAGTCGACCAACCAAGGACGTAGCATGGAGAGGGTACCGGTGATACCGGCATAGTAGAGTATCAGAAAGCCTATCTGTCGCCAGATAGAACGTTGGGTGAAGAAATAGACAAAGTCTGCCGGTCGTGCCCGTTCAGTCGGCTTCTTAGGGGAAATGGTTATGCGGCGGTTACATAGTAGCGGAATGAGTGCCAGCAGCACAAACACCGACAGGAAGGGCACCACCGTCTGCCAGCCGTAGCTGTGCAGCAACACCAGCAACACACCGCTGCCCACGAGTGTGCCGCCGAAGCTGCCCATCGTCTGCATGGAGTTGACAATGCTCTTGTCGTGCTTCTTGAACGACAGCGTCGCCAGCGCGTCGGTGGCAATATCTTGCGTGGCAGAGGCGGTCAGAGAGAGGAAAACCAGCACGGCTATCAGATAGAGGTCGCTTTCGAGACGAAGCATACCCACCAGCAGGATGAGCAGTGCATAAACGGTTTCGGAAGTAAGAATGGTGCGTTTATAGTCGCGCACCGTCAGACAGTGACGATCGACGTAGGGCGACCAGGCAAACTTCAGTATCCAAGGGAGCTTGACGATTTGCAACAATGCAATGCTCGACAGAGAGTAGTCGGCTTGCCGCATCATCACTTGTATGGCAGTCGAGAAGAACGATACGGGAATGCTCTGGGCAATGTAGAGGAAGAAGAAGGTGCCAAGGTTGAGCACTTTGTCGGATTTTCCGGTCATATAGGCTATATATTATGCAAGGTGTTACAGGGTGATTACAAGGGCAGTACCTGCGGTGAGCGGTTTGCCCAACTGCGCAAAGCCGCTGTTGCCTAACTTGAAATAGTAGGTGTGATAACGGGTATCGGTGAGATTCTTTCCCCATATCTCCCACGTGAATCGCGACTTGGTGATGGCGAGTTTCAAGTTGAGCAGGGCATAGAAAGGTTGCTTTACGTCATTGTCTTCTGCCCAGTAGATGTCGCCGGCAGCCGAGAGCAGCCCGCTCAGGGTGATGCGGTCGATAGCGCGACAAGGACGCAGCACCGAGTAAGAGGCGCTGACGGCGAGTGTCCGGCGCGGCACCATCGGGATGAGGTGATGCGAATAGTCGGTCTGTTCATCCCGCCGGTAGTGCAGGAAGCGGGCATACGTATATCCGTAGTTGACACCGATGTTCAGGTTGTCGACGGGCTGATATTGCAGCGACACCTCGACGCCTTTGCTTTCGGAGTGTCCGGCGTTGCGTTGCAGATAGCCTGCACCGGGCACATATTGGGTGATCTGCTGATGGCGCCAGTCTATGTAGAAGAGCGACAGCTCGGCAGAGAGGCGATTGTCGGGCGCCGACAGCTTGGCTCCCACCTCATAGTTCCAATTGTATTCGGGCTTGAAAGTGCGGGTGGTTGCATCGTCCTTGTCGAAAGCGGTATTAAATCCACCGGCTTTATAACCTCGCGACAGAGCGGCGTAGAGCAGGTTGTCGGCAGTGAGGTTGTATTGCAAAGTCACTTTGGGGGTGAGTTGGTTAAACTGAAGCCGACTGCTTTGCTGTCGTTCGCGTGCCCGCTCATAGTCGTAGCGTACACCCAACAGAAGCCGCAACGGTTTGAGCAGTTGCAGCGTAGATTGGTGGTAGAGCGCCAGTCCGAAGGTGGGGATGTCGTAGTTCTTCACCGTGGCGGCAATACGGTTGTGTACCTCTTTATCGACTCCCTGATAGAAGGCAAACACGCCGGTGATGTGCCGATAACGGCTCTCGGTAGTCGATTTGAGTGTCAGCTCCTGACTGACAAGGTGCTGCTTGAGGCGTTGCATGATGTAGCTTTTACTTTCGGGCGTAAAGTCCTGGTCGATGTTCTGCCGGTCGCGAATGTATTGATAGGCGGTCTGGCTGTTGAAGCTGATGCGCCGGTCGGTATAGCGCAGATTCACTCCCGATGTGACGATGGTGCGTCGATACGAGCTATACTCATTGTAATCCACCGGATCGGTTTTGCCGGTTGTTTCGTCGTACTTGCCGTAAGGGTACCCGCCTTGGTCGTTGTAGTCGAGCGATGTGTTGGCACGCACCGTCCAGCGGTCGGCAGGTTTCCATACCCATGCCAGATGGGCGGATCCTTCGTTCATGTTGTCTGCCTTCCTGCCGTTGTAGAGGTTGGTAAAAAAACCGTCGTTGTGATGATAGTACCCCCGCGCAGAGATTCCCAAGCGGTCGGTCAGCTTGTTGTAGGTCGATGCCGAGACCTGTATGTCGTTCCGACTGCCATATCCTGCGCGGAAGCGTGTCTGTCGGTAATCGAGTGGAGAGTGGGTGTAGACATTGATGATGCCGCCAATGGCATTGCGACCGTAGAGCGTGCCTTGCGGACCGCGCAGCACCTCAATGTTGCTGATGTCGGAAAGGTCAATGTCTAATGCCGACCGTTCGAAGCGCGGTACGCCGTCGACATAGAAGCCTACCGAAGGGGCGTTAACTTTCGAGCCGATGCCTCGTATATAGATAGGTGAGGCTTGTCGTGACCCATAGTCGGGCATGTAGAAGTTGGGCAGCAACACGCTCAAATCCTTCACGGTTTGTATCTGGTGATTGCGGAGAAACCGGCTGTTTAATGAGGAGGCGGAGAGCGGTTCGACTTTCAGCCGGTCTTGTTTGAAGCCGGTCACCACCACTTCCGACAAATCGATCTGTCGATAGGCGGCGCTATCCGGTCGGTCTGCATAGATCTGACTGAGCGTATCCGATACGGCTGCCTGCAAAAAAAACGGAAGCAAGATGCTTCCCGATAAAACGAACCACTTTTTCATCTGTCCACATTATTTTTTCTCGGCCGCAAAGGTAGTCAGGGTTTACATAGCGGTCAATCCTCATTTCTGAGGATTTGTTAATTAATAAAATAAAGCGCCGA
The DNA here is from genome assembly GCA_031262085.1 of Prevotellaceae bacterium. Taxonomy (GTDB): domain Bacteria; phylum Bacteroidota; class Bacteroidia; order Bacteroidales; family Bacteroidaceae; genus Bacteroides. The sequence goes on along the minus strand of JAISIN010000130.1, from coordinate 18,049 downwards.
AAAACTTTCCCGTTACGGACAAAAGCTATACTTTCGCCGAAAATTTTTGAAAGATGAAGAACAGCTTTCTCTTTTATCTGCTCCTCGTCCTGCTTTCGGGCTGTGCCAAACGCGGCGAGACAGGGTTGCACCTCAGCGGCGAAATCAAAGGATTGGGCAATGACACCATCTATCTATACGGAATAGACCACTGGTACGACCGCATAGATACGCTGCCGGTGGTCGATCATAAATTCAATGCCACCCTCTCGCCCGACACGTTTGCCACCGCTCTGCTGCTGTTCAGCAACGGCGCCACCTACCCGCTTTTTCTGAACAAAACAGGCACACTCACCATCAAGGGAAGCGCCGATAACCTGATGGCGCTACAAGTCAAAGGTACCCCCCCCAACGAAGAGATGACCGCGTTCAATAGCGAGCTGGGCGGACTGACGCAACCCTCCGCGCAGATGATGGAAGAGAAAGCCGACAGCTTCATCGCCCGACACCCCACCTCACGGGCAAGTGTCTACCTGCTCGACAGGTATTTCGTACAGACAGAGAACCCCGACATCGAACGTATCCAGCTCATTGCCGACCGCTTGACGGGCGAACTCAAAGATACTCCCTACATGGAACGGCTCCTGCAACAACTGCAAGATGAGGAGAAAGTGACCGACGGCAAGGTCGCCCCCACATTCATCATCAAAAAGGAAGACGGCACAACAATCACCCGCATTGACTTCAAAGAGCAGTACCTGCTGATACACTTTTGGGCGTCGTGGGATACCCTGAGCCGCGCCGACAACGACAGGTATCGACGCCTGTATAAACAGGAGCAGAAGAAAAAGAAGAAAGATCGATACCTTGCCATGCTCGGCGTCTCGCTCGATACCGATAAGAAAGCTTGGCAAGAAGCCATCAAAGCCGATACGCTGAAATGGGAACAGGCGTCCGACCTCGGCGGATGGAACAGCGAAATAGCCAAACAGTTCATGATACGGACACTCCCTGCCAACATACTGCTGAGACCCAACGGACGCATTGAAGCCAGAAATCTGGACGAAGCAGCCATCGAACAACAACTCAAAGAGATCGAGGCACAAGAGAAAGCCAAACAGGAACGGGAGAAAGAGCAACAACGACAGCGCCAACGAGCGCGCCCGGCTATCCGCCGCTAACCGGTATTTGTAATCACTTCACCACCTAAAATAGACCCAACAATATGTTAACCAAAGTATTCGGAGCTGCCGTACAAGGCATAGACGCTACCCCTATCACCATCGAAGTAAACAGCACGCGCGGCTGCATGTTTTATCTGGTAGGATTGCCCGACTCCTCCGTCAAGGAGAGCCACCAACGCATCCTGTCGGCATTGCAGTACAACGGATTCAAAGTGCCCATCACCACGCTCATCATCAACATGGCGCCTGCCGACATCCGGAAAGAGGGCGCAGCCTACGACCTCCCGCTGGCAATGAGCATCATCTTGGCAACAGAGCTGATTCAATCGGACAAGCAAAACAGATTCCTCCTGATGGGAGAACTGAGCCTCGACGGTAACCTGAAGCCCGTCAGAGGCGCATTACCCATGGCTATCATGGCGCGCGAAATGGGATTCGAAGGTATCATACTGCCCCGACAGAATGCACGCGAGGCGGCTGTGGTCAACCAACTGACCGTCTATGGCGCGGAAAGTATCAAAGAGGTGATAGATTTCTTCTGCGACCGGTGCGAACTGACACCGACCCTCGTAAATACCCGCGATGAATTTTATGCCCAACAGGTGCACTTAGACCTGGACTTCGACGATGTAAAGGGACAGGAAAACGTGAAGCGGGCAGTCGAAGTGGCAGCAGCCGGCGGACACAACATCATTCTGATAGGAGCGCCCGGTAGCGGCAAGTCCATGCTCTCTAAACGAATACCCTCCATACTGCCGCCACTATCGCTGCGGGAAAGTCTGGAAACAACCAAAATACACTCCGTAGCAGGCAAGCTGCCTGCCCATGTGGGATTGATAACAAAACGACCCTTCCGCGACCCGCACCATACCATCTCTACCGTTGCCATGACCGGAGGCGGTAACTATCCGCAGCCCGGAGAAATTAGTCTGGCACACAACGGCATCCTCTTTCTGGACGAACTGCCCGAGTTCAACCGCAACGTGCTGGAGGTGCTGCGACAACCGCTGGAAGACAGAAAGATTACCATATCGCGCGTCAAGAGCAACGTAGAGTATCCGGCGGGATTCATGCTGGTCGCATCGATGAACCCCTGCCCATGCGGATACTACAATCACCCGACGAAGGATTGCGTATGTTCGCCCAAGCAGGTGCAAAAGTATCTGAACCGCATTTCAGGACCACTACTCGACCGTATCGACTTGCAGATAGAGGTTGTCCCCGTTCCGTTCGAGAAGATGTCGGATGCCCGACCGGGCGAATCGAGCGCCACGATTCGCCAACGCGTAGTCAATGCCCGACACATGCAGGAAGCGCGCTATGCCGACCACCCGGGCATTCACTGCAATGCCCAAATGAGTGGCAAACTGCTGACGCGCTATGCCCGCCCCGATGCTGCCGGACTGGCAATGCTCAAAAATGCCATGCAACGTCTCAACCTCTCCGCCCGCGCCTACGACCGAATATTGAAAGTGGCACGCACCATTGCCGATCTGGAAGGAAGCGAACAGGTGAGAACCCCGCATCTGGCAGAAGCCATCGGATACCGCAATTTAGACCGCGAAGATTGGGCAGGATAATGTGCTCAACGCAACCGCTTGTGATGACAAAAGAGCAGGTTCCCCTCCTCGTCGTGCAGATGCATGCCGTTGCCTTCGCAATAGCGGAAGAACTCACACTCGGCACAGATCCCCCGACGCATCCACTCACGATCGCGAAACAATTGAAAGCGATGGTTCCACACCGCCATGAAATCGTCTTTATAAATGTTACCCTGATGGAAGTTACTACGAATGCTGGGACAGGCGGAGATAGAACCGTCGGCCAACACCGACCCCACAGTGATGCCGGCGTTGCAGATATAGAAGTTATCGCGTACTTCACCCTCGTACTTGCCGAGAAACCCTTCGCATCCATAGCTCAAGCGGATCTTTCCCTCTTTCCGGATGCGGCGGATGAACTCCATCACGCCGGTAAACTCGTCGTTGGTGAGCTGTAACTCGGAATGGCGGGCAGCACGACCTACCGGAAAGACGGTAAAGAGCCTCCACCGGCGCACCCCGACATCGTACAGCGAATCTTTCAGCTCCGACAGATAGGGATAGTTGCGCCGGTTGACGCACGTCACCACATCCCACGTCAACTCCGGCTCTTGCGCAATACGCGTAATGGCATCCATCGCCCGAAGATAGCTGTCGGGGTGTCCGCGCATCCAGTTGTGGTCGTCGGCAAAACCATCCAGACTGATGGTGATGGCATGCATCCCGGCAGCCATCAGGCTTTGCAGCCGTTCGTGGGTCAATGCCAACCCGTTGGATACCATCCCCCACGGATAGCCGCGGCGGTAGAGCGCCAGCCCTACCGCCTCCAAGTCATTACGCATCAGCGGTTCGCCACCGGTAATGACAATGTTTACTTCATGGGGATTGACGTGGGGGGTGACGCTGTCGATAACCTTGAGAAAAACCTCTGCCGGCATATCGGGAACCTGTGCCGACTGTCGACAGTCGCTGCCGCAATGTCGGCAATGCAGGTTACAGCGCAACGTACACTCCCAGAAGAGTTGGCGCAACGGATGAAGCTGCTTCCGGTTCTCGCGTAATTGCCGGAACAGCTCCAACCCCGCACGTTTGCGCAAAGAGAGTTCACTACTCATCGGTATTCTTCTGTAAGGTAAAGTTCACCTCCTTACTGTCCGAACCGTAATTCCAGTGCCCGTCACCTCCGGTGGGTGTTACCTTTATCTCCGTCGAATCGGCTTTGTAAACACCGGTGGGGTCATAGCAAACCACCCGATAGCGGCTGCCGGGGAAGGCATAATCGTCACGGAACAGATAAGTGCCGTCTTCCTGAACGTCTAATGTATCGCCATACTGATACGAATACTGCTGGTTACCGTCCTCATCACTGCCATTCCCTCGCCGCAGGATAATCCGTGCTTGGTCGACGACCTGCTCTTGCTGGTCTTTCACCTTTCCTTTTAGCTCGAACGTACAATTAGGTTGTCCGTATTCAACCGGTTCATCACCGTTTGAAGTACATTGAGCGAAGCCTAACAGTGTCAGCCCTCCTGCCAACATACGGTTGCAGGCAAGAAGCCAACGTTTTTTTGTCTCTTTCATTATGATAGTATTTTTTAAAATAAATTATTTGTTACCAAATAAATGTATGAAGTACGGGAATACTGCACGACAACTGCATTTTTGCCTATTGACAGGTATAAGATTCGGCAAGCGAAACCTTTCATTCAGATATAAAAACTATCTTTGCCACCAAACTTTTAATAGCGAACAATTTTTGATTCATACCCCCCACTCCAACCGCCTGCACATTGCTCTCTTCGGACGACGCAACAGCGGCAAGTCGTCGCTCATCAACGCGCTGACCGGGCAACACACCGCGCTCGTATCGGATACTCCCGGTACCACCACCGACCCGGTACTGAAAGCGATGGAACTGTATCCGCTGGGCGCCTGCCTCTTTATCGACACACCCGGCTTCGACGACGAGGGCGAGCTGGGCACCCAACGCGTAGAGCGTACCTTGAAAATGGTAGAGAAAACCGATATAGCCCTGCTACTGTGCGATGCCGACGAAGCCTGGGAAGCATCCTGCCGCTCATGGAAAGAGCGGTTAGAGCAGAAAGGCATCCCCATAGTGCCGGTACTCAACAAAGCCGACCTCTACACCGAAACCGAAGTAGAGGCGCAAGTACGGCAGATAGCCGGATGGTGCGGCGAACAACCGGTCGTGGTCAGCGCCAAAGAACATACCGGTATGGAAGAGATTCGACAAGCCATACTTACCAAACTGCCTGCCGACTACGGCGAACAAACCATCACGGGCCATTTGGTGAAAGAGGGAGACTTGGTGCTGCTCGTCATGCCGCAGGATATTCAGGCACCCAAAGGACGCCTCATCCTGCCGCAAGTGCAAACCCTGCGTGAACTGCTCGATAAGAAGTGTATCGTCATGAGTTGCACCACCGACCGACTTGCCCACTCCCTGCAAGCCCTCGCCACGCCGCCCCGCCTCATCATTACCGATTCGCAAGTCTTTAAAACCGTCTGCGAACAGAAGCCACCCGAAAGTCGACTCACCTCTTTCTCCGTACTCTTTGCTGCCTACAAAGGCGATATACATTACTATACAGAGAGCGCAGCCGCCATCGACCGGCTCACTACACAGTCGCGCGTACTGATTGCCGAGGCATGCACGCACGCTCCGCTGACCGAAGACATCGGACGGGAAAAACTGCCCCGACTGCTTCGCCGACGAATAGGAGAAAAACTGCAAATCGATATTGTGGCAGGCAACGACTTCCCCGCCGACTTGTCGCCCTATCAACTCATTATTCAGTGCGGCGCGTGCATGTTCAACCGTAAGTATGTACTAAGCCGCATCGCACAGGCACGTGCACAACACGTACCTATGACCAATTACGGAGTAGCCATAGCCTACCTCAACGGCATATTGGAGCAAATTACTTGGTAGTAACCTACAATGTCATAAATAAAACGGTATAAAGGATAATGGTAAATGTAATTCGCCATACTCTGGCAGGGTGTAGGCGATACAATCTATTATAATCGTACGGATAAGATTGATAATTTTTCATATATGAGCGTGTCTAAAATGTGTTTGTCTTTGAATGAGCCTCTTGTCGGATTCGAACCAACGACCCCGAGATTACAAATCACGTGCTCTGGCCAACTGAGCTAAAGAGGCGGGTGGGTAAGCTTACTCTGTCACACCGCTACAACCTGCTTACCTTTGCTGCCGTCAAGCCCTGGAGGATTTACAGGGAGCTGGTCGACAAAGGACTTACCCATGTTTTGTTTTGCGGCGGCAAAGGTAAATAAAATCCTGAATTTTGCAATAAAGGAGTAGATACTTTTTTTGAATTCACTTTGTTTACCTACCTTTGCGCCCGTTCTTTAACCCAAATTATCTTAGTTTGAATGGATATTTCAGTTGTTATCCCCTTATACAACGAAGCAGAATCGCTTCCCGAACTCTATAACTGGGTGGCGCGGGTAATGAAAGCCAACGGTTTGACTTACGAAGTGATTTTTATAAACGACGGCAGTACCGACCGCTCTTGGCAAGTGATAGAAGAGTTGTGCCAAACATCCGAAACCATTCACGCCATCAAGTTCCGCCGCAACTACGGCAAGTCGGCTGCGCTCTACTGCGGCTTCGAGCAGGCACAAGGCGATGTCGTTGTCACCCTCGATGCCGACCTACAAGACAGCCCCGACGAGATTCCCGAGCTATACCGCATGATTACCCAAGAGGGGTACGACTTGGTTTCGGGGTGGAAGAAGAAACGATACGACCCACTCTCAAAGACGCTCCCCACCAAACTCTTCAATGCCACTGCCCGCTGTGTGTCGGGTATCGAAAACCTGCACGACTTCAACTGCGGACTGAAAGCCTACCGCAAAGAGGTGGTGAAGAACATCGAAGTCTACGGTGAGATGCACCGCTACATCCCCTATATTGCCAAGAATGCCGGATTCAACCGAATCGGTGAAAAGGTGGTACACCATCAGGCACGCAAGTACGGAAAGACCAAATTCGGCGGATGGAACCGCTTCTTCAACGGCTACTTAGACTTGATTACCCTGTGGTTTCTCTCTACCTTCGGCAAACGACCGATGCACTTCTTCGGATTGCTCGGCTCGCTGATGTTTGTACTGGGATTGTTCTCCGTCGTCGTTGTAGGCGCCACCAAGCTCTATAACATGTACAACGGAATGCCCTACCGATTAGTTACCGAATCGCCCTATTTCTTCCTGTCGCTCACCGCCATGATTATCGGAACACTCCTCTTCCTGGGAGGGTTTATCGGCGAGATGGTGGCACGCTCGTCGACCGAACGCAACAAATACCTCATCGAGAAAATACTCCTGATAGCACTGATCTTCCTGCTCCCCACCGCATGTGGAGAAGATGAAGACTGCTCGCTCAACGGTCGCCCCCTGATGAACTGCAACCTGTACACCATCAACGACGTCGGCGAGGTAGAGAGAGACACACTGCCATGGCTCACCGTCACCGTGTTCGGATCAGATACGGTATTGATAAACCGCGAGACCGACGTCAAAATCCTGTCACTCCCCCTGCGTTACACTGCCGATTCGACCGTGCTGGTGCTCCATTACGACGAAGCCGACGATGCACTGCGTGATACCGTCATCATCCGACAGACCAACACCCCCTACTTCTTATCCATGACCTGCGGGTACCAGATGAAACAACTCATCACCGGCACCTCGTACACCCGTCACCGCCTCGATTCAATCTATCTCTTAAAACCCTCGCCCGACATCTATGGAACGGAAAATCTTCAGCTCTTTTATTAGCCTGCTCATCGGCATGGTGTGGCTCGTTCCTGTCCGGGCACAAGAGACTCAAAGAGACAGCGCACCCGCAGAGAGCACCGAAGAGAAGAGCGATACGCCCTACTTCCCGCTCTACAACGGCACCATGGTAGGCGTCGACCTCTGGGGCATCGGAGGGAAAGTGTTGGGGAGCGACTTCCTCAGTTCGGAGGTATCGGTCGACGTGAATCTGAAGAATCGCTTCTTCCCCGTGCTCGAAGTGGGATACGGAAAGACCAATGCCACAGCCGACAACGGCACCCGCTATCAGAGCGCAGCGCCCTACTTCCGCATCGGCGTCAACTACAACGTGCTCTATAAGAAGACATTCAAAAACTATTTCTTTGTCGGCATGCGCTATGCGTTCAGTTCGTTCAACTATCACATCACCTCGACAGCTACCCTCGACGACGGCACAGCCGTCAACCCCAATCTGCACGACCCGGTGTGGGGCGACACCACCCCACCCTTCGATTACCGCATGAAAGGCTCCATGCACTGGCTGGAGATCTATGCCGGTCTGCGCGCCCATATCTGGGATTCGCTCTATATGGGCTGGGGCATACGCATGAAGTACCGCCTCTCCTCCTCGTCCGGCGCCAACGGCGACCCGTGGTACGTGCCCGGCTTCGGTCGATATGCCTCCAACACCCTGGGAGTGACCTACTCCATCACTTACCTGTTGCCTTTATAACCCCCCCCTTCCGAATAAAAACATAAGAATGACTACCTTAGAAATCTGGATCATTGCCGTAGGATTGGCCATGGATTGTTTCGCCGTTTCCATTGCAGGCGGTTTGCTGCTCAGGCGCATCTGCTGGCGACCGATGTTACGGATGGCATTCATCTTCGGACTGTTTCAAGCGCTCATGCCGCTGGCAGGCTGGCTGGCGGCAGCCACCTTCAGCCACCTCATCCAAGAGGTCGACCACTGGCTGGCATTTATCATCCTCGCGTTTCTGGGCGGACGCATGATACACGAATCGTTCAAGAAAGAGGAGTGCCGACATCCGCACGACCCGCGCCACCTGAAGATGGTGTTGACGCTGGCAGTAGCCACCAGCATCGATGCACTGGCAGTAGGCGTATCGTTTGCTTTTCTGGGCATCAACCACTTCGCCGACATCGTTCCGTCTGTCACCATTATCGGCTTCGTATCGTTCGTCCTGTCGCTCGCCGGACTGTGGTTGGGCATTCGGTTCGGTTGCGGCTTTGCCCGAAAGCTGAAAGCCGAGCTGTGGGGCGGGATCATCCTGATCATCATCGGCACCAAGATATTGATAGAGCACCTGTTCTTCAACGGATAGCTTCCCGATAAACATCCTTCAACACACCTCGATATGAAAAAAACAGCACATCGGAACCTCCTCTGGGTAGGAGTACTACTATTGGCAAGCGTATGGATCATCGGTCGCCACCAGCGCGCCGCCGCCTACATCACCGAAGGGGGAACGGTATTCGGCACCTTCTACACCCTTACCTACCAGCACGACGGCAGCCTGCGCGACACCATCGAGGGTGCCCTGCGCAGCGTAGACTTTTCGCTCTCGACCTTCAACCGACAGTCGACCATCAGCCGCATCAACCGCAACGAAGCGGTCACGGCAGACACCCTGTTTGCGCACGTTTTCCGCCGCAGCATGGAGGTATCGCGCGCCACCGACGGCGCCTTCGACATCACCGTTGCCCCGTTGGTCAATGCGTGGGGCTTCGGGTTCAAAGAATCGGCGTTTCCCGATTCGCTGACCATAGACAGCCTGCTGCCGTTCACCGGCTATACACGGGTGAGCCTCTCTGCCGACGGGTGCGTGATAAAGCAAGACCCGCGCATACAGCTCGACTGCAGCGCCATCGCCAAAGGATACGGGGTCGACAGGGTAGCGCAACTGCTGCGCGACCAAGGGGTCGAGAACTTCCTGGTCGATATTGGCGGCGAGGTAGTAGTGAGTGGCAAAAACAGCCAAGGCAACCCATGGAACATCGGCATCAACAAGCCGGTCGACGACCGGCTGGCAACCGACAACGAGATGCAAACCACCCTCCGTATCGACCGCGGCGCCATTGCCACGTCGGGCAACTACCGCAACTTCTACTACAAGGACGGGAAGAAATATGCCCACACCATCGACCCCCGCACCGGCTATCCGGTACAACACAGCCTGCTGTCGGCTACCGTTGTGGCGCACGACTGCACCACCGCCGACGCCTACGCCACCGCCTTCATGGTGCTGGGCGTGGAGAGAGCCGGACAGATAGCCCAAGCACACCCGGAACTGGAGGTCTATCTCATCTATGCCGACGAGCAGGGGCAGAACCGGGTATATGCTTCGAAGGGCATGGAGAGCTACTTGCTCAAATAAATAATCGTAGGCAGGTGGTCGCTATATCCGTTCAGCCACTCGCGTCCACCGTGGGTGCGTAGCGGCGAGCCTTTGTAGCGTCCGTCCTGCTGAATGAGATAGGGGCGCAGAAACACCTCGTTGTGGTCGTAGCGCAATCCCTTTTTGGCTTTCAGCAGCGGAGGAGAGATGAGAATCTGGTCGAAGAGATTCCACTTGCCGCGGTATAGCAATGTTCCCACCCCTTTGTCTTCGAGCGTCTCCCACCACGGGTCGTACAGATCGCCCTTCTTCACTTGCGAGGGATACTTGCGGGCGCCGAGCACCTTCAGGCTTTCGTCCATCGGGTCGTCGTTCAGGTCGCCCATCACGACGAGCTTCAGCTTTTTGTCCGTGCGCATCAGCGAATCCTTGATGGCTTTCACCTGCCGGGCGGCATGTATCCGCACGGGCGCCTCCGCTCCGCGCGAAGGCCAGTGATTCACAATGACACACAGCCGTTCGCCGGCAAGCACTCCGTCGACAATCAGAAAGCCGCGCGTCAGGTGCGCGGTATCTCCCTCGTAAGGCGTCGACAGCACCAGCTTGGAGTGGGTCACGGTGAACTGTGCCGGGTCGTAGAGCAGCGCGCAGTCGATGCCCCGCTTGTCGGGACCTTCGTAATGCACAAACCGATAGCGGGCGATGGCAGGCTGCGCCACCAAGTCGGTCAAGGCACGGGCGTTCTCCACCTCGGCAACGCCAATCACGGCAGCGCCTTGAGGTACATGGTCGCGCGACAGTTCGCTCAGTACACGTGCCATGTTTTTGAGTTTGGCTTCGTACTTGGAGGCAGTCCATTGGTAAGTTCCCTGCGGCAGGAACTCATGATCGTCCTTGCCCGCATCGTGAAGGGTGTCAAACAAGTTTTCCAAGTTGTAGAACGCGACACTGTACAGTCGGCGTCCGTCGGCATTTTGTGCGCCGCCGGTCAAGGCGACAAGCAGCATCAACGCGCTAAAAAGAATCTTTTTCATCGAAAAGTCATATTAAAGGTGATAACGTTTCCACATCAGGTGATTCAATCTTCTATTCTCCTAATGACCAATCTGTATCCCCGTCCATAGACTACTTGCAGTTCCACACTACCATCTTCTGCCAAATAGCTGCGCAACTTCGAGATATAGTTTTTGATGTTCGACAGATAGTCTGCTTTTTCCTTTTCCCATAACACTTTCTCAATCTCCTCCGACGACACCTCCTCTTCGAGACGGGTTGCCAAGAGCTTCAACACCTTGAATTCCATATTGGTCAGTTTTTTGATAACGCGGTCGCCCTGCGTTAAGACGTGCGATTGTGAGTGCAGCATCATCGTGTTCAGCCGAATCACCTCATTGCTTTTCTTCGCCAGCCGACGGGTTTCCGTATAAAGCCTTACATACGCCAATATTTCCGAAACATCGAACGGCTTCTTCAAATAGCCTACGGCGCCGGTAGCCAACCCGTTGTAGATGGTTTCTCCGTCGGTATGCGAAGAGATGAAGAAGATCGGTGTATAGGGCAACACTTTTTTCAACTCCGGAGCAATGCCGATGCTGCTGCGGTCGCCCACCTCTACATCCAGAAAGATGATATCGGGGCGTATCTCTTGGGCAATGGACAGGATACCGGCAAGCGACGATTGAAAATGCACGGTATGCCCAGCCTCCTTGAGCGCAGCCACAACAACCTGGCTCAGAAGCAAATCGTCGTCAACAAAGAGCACGACGGCGGAGGTATCAGTTTTGTTTATCATATCATGAAGCAGTTATATCGATGGCGTATTGGGGAAGGTGATGGTAAAGGTACTTCCCACGTTTTCGCGGCTGACCACCTTTACTTTGCCTCCGGCAGCCCGCATAATGCTGCCTGCATACATCAGTCCGATGCCATGTCCTTGCCGCTCGCGTCCTTTCTCTTGCGGCACCCTGAAATAGGAGTGGAACAGCTTCCGACGGTAGCGTCGGCGAATGCCCCATCCGTTGTCGGCAACAGTGATGCGCACCTGCTTGCCGCCTGCGGGTGCTTCGAGTGTGACGGTCACCTCTACTCCGTCGTCGGAATACTTCAAGGCGTTCTCTAACAGGTTAAAGAGCACCGACCGCATGTAGTCGGCGTCTATATAAGTCTCTGTATGGTCGAGTTTGTTGATGACCTCAATGTGATGCGGCTTCTGTATAAAGTTCAGGGAAAGGCTCTCTATCACCATCTGCAGCAGGGCAGGCAGGTCGGTCGGCTTTTTGTGCAGGGTGATGTTACGCGCTCCGTACCTTGCACCGACCAGCAAGGTTTCGATATCTTGGCTCATCAACTTCAACCGCTCGCTACCTGTTTTCAGCAACTCCTGCGTAAAGGCATCCTTCTCTCTCCCTTTCAGCCAGCCCAGCAGGGTAGTTACGCCAATCAATGGCGACTTCAGATCGTGTACAATGCCGTTGATGCTCGCTTCGCGCTCCCGCAGCAATTCGTTCTTGCGGCGTATGACCCATAGCTGGTAGCTCAATACGACGACTATCAGCACGCTCAATACCAAAGATGCCGCGATGGCATACAGCATCCGGGTGATCATGGCATTCTCCGGACGGGCTAGCGTCAATTGCATGCTGTACATGCCTTGGGTTCCGATGGGTTTCTTGAGCGTGATGACCTTACCCGATTGCGCGACCACTGTGGTATCGCCGAAACAGTCTAATACTTCGTCGTGGCGGGAGAACTGTATGCAATGGGGAGGCATTTGTATATCGCCCATGTTTAGCAGGAAGAGGCTGTCTACTTTATATAATAATGGTGGATTACTTTTCTCTATATTTTTATCCTGCATGATTTGAGTAATCAGTTGAGACATGCTAACAGCTACCCCATTCTGTTCCAAGGCAGAGAGACTCAAAGTATCCCCTTTGCTGCGCGCGCGCTCTTCGGGCGTCATTTGGGACACCTCTTTATTCATATACCACTTGTTTTTCGGATCAGCAATCGGCCTATTCCGCTGACCAGCTTCCTGCTCTATGGCGACGCCGAATTCTTCGTCTGCCTTCGCAGTAAAATTAGTCATATACCATTGTCGCATCTGATAGATCCAGAAAGCCTGCAAAAAGATAATCGCCAGTGCGGCAAGAACGCTATACCATGTAACCTGCTTCATACACCCTTCAAAGATTGATTGTGGCTGCAAAGATATAACTTATAAATTAAATCTTAGGAGAAGTATCATTGATTTTTGTATATACTTGTCACAAAGTTGTTCACTTTATTACTGCAGAATATATAAGTTTGTGACGAGTTCTTCCAATGATAGCTCGTACCTTTGCTGCGTCAACCTCCTAAGGGTCGTTGAAACGACAATAATTAATCACTCATCAAAAAAACACAGCCTTATGAAAAGAATGATGTTGAAGGCTTGCATCATGGCAACCATGGCAATTTGCTTGCTCATGGATGGATATTGGGTATTAATTGCAGGTGAATGGCATTGGATAGAAATAGGTAGATAAACCGATAAGAAATAGAAAAGACACTGATCTAGACACTCATCATAGCATAGACTCTCTGAAGCCCGCACAGTTGCGGTGACGCAGTTGTGCGGGCAATTACCTCTCTCTATGACAAATGCAATGGGAGAAGATGTGTGACGAGCAGTGGATAGCGTATGTTTCTTTTCTCTTATCATCTGCCTCTACTATCTAAGGTATCCATGACGCCGGAAAAACCAATCCGCATGTAAGACTTTAAGGCGGGGAACGACCCCCGTTCCCCGCCTTTGTTCTTTCGACAACAAGGATGCACTGTTTTAGGATGCCGTATTGAGAATGCCCGTGCATAGAAAAGGAATTGCTTACGAATTACATAAATATGAATCTAACTATTAAAACTTCCAAATCGTATGAAAGCATTACATGTTTTAGTGATTGCATCTGCCTTCATAGCAGTTGCATGTACCGGCGACTATTCACCGGAGGATCGTTCAGGGCAAGGTGAAATTCAATTCACGGATGCCGAATTAGCCATGCTGTTTCAAATGCGTGGAGATGGTAACCAAGTAACCATGTCCGAAGCCATGAGTTTTGCCGATGATGTGATCGGGTTCTTGGACGGATCGGCAACGACTCGCACGACTGTTGCGCGAAGTGTTAGCGCTGTCACTGCCATGACCGTGAGCAAGGCAAAGAGAGCAACCACCAGAACTTCAACTGCCGACGGTAAATCGGTAGAGATACCCGACACTTTGGCGTATGTATTCAGTTTCGGCGAAGACGACGGCTTCGCGCTGGTCGCTGCCGATAAACGAATCGGTACGACCATCTTGGCATACGGTCCGAGCGGCGATTTGAATGAGGCCGGAGAGAATCCCGGACTGATGCAGATACTGGATGAGACGGAAGACTATGCCATACAGTCTATCTACAAGTATGAAAGTGAGATTGATTCGATGAAGAATGAAATCTTGGAAAAGATACTGGGGGGAGAAGGAGGGGAGACAAGGTCTCCAAATTCAGACACACAACATCGGTATAATATTTTGGTCTACGATTGTCCCGGATGTGGTGGGAGTCCTCCCACTCCTCCAACGACCCAAACGACCACGCAAACGATGAATGGGGATTGGACTATTATAAGTCAGGTTACTCCGTTGTTGCCGGTGGAGTGGAGACAATGGTATCCATTTAATGAATATGTTAAAACGAAGGATGGAGCTACGGATGCCCCTGCAGGTTGTGTTGCCGTTGCTTTAGGGCAAATTATGGCATATTGGTCTCATCCTAATAATATTGATGGTTATACTTTCGATTGGACGTTATTGCGGAAATTTACAGCTCGCCCCAATGCGTATCCTGTCGTTACCGGCAAAAAATCATATCCAAGTTATAGTGGTTCCTTTATTTTGCAAACAGATGATGAAGCGGTTGAGTTTGTCGATCAGGCTGCGAGATTGATGGAACGTATCGGGGCATATGTTGACATGACTTACAGTGATGATGGTAGTGGTTCTACTCCTTCAGATGCTTTAGATTGTTTAGAATCATTTGGTTACACTTGTGGCGATTTAATGGACTATAATTACAATACGACAATCAATTCTTTAAATCTTCATCGACCGGTATATATACGTGGTAAAACAACCGAAGATAAAGGGCATTCGTGGGTAACCGATGGATATCTGAATCAGCAAAAAATCACAACGACTATTGTTACTGTAACACTCATTGCAACAGGCGAAATTATTTCGTGCGATACATTTACGACACCTACGAATGCCAATTATCTCCATTATAATTGGGGACATGGAGATTCTTCTAATGGATATTTTGTTGCAGGTGATTTCAGCATAAATAGCGACCATCTTTCATCAACTAGAACTTCGGGGAATTATGAAAGATCAAAAAAAATCATTCCCAATATTCACCTTTAAACCCATATCCTTATGAAAAAGTTATTTTATCTATCTGCCCTATTCTTACTGGCTGCCTGCTCCGCAGAAGCACCGGTAGAGAATACTACAGCTAAACTTCCGGAAAGAGTGCGCACCCATCGCTACGACCTTGAGTTGTCTACACGCGAACAGGGCATAGCAAATGCCAACAATGCCTTTGCTTTCAATCTATTCCGGCAAGTAAAGCAAACGGAAACGAAGTCCAACATCGCTCTTTCTCCGTTGAGTGCTTCGTATGTGCTTTCCATGACCGCCAATGGTGCCGCAGGCACTACCTTGAACGAAATTAAATCCGCATTGGGATTTAATGAATACTCTTTAGACGACATCAACGCCTTCTATCAGAAGTTTACTGACTATCTCACCACCGTAGATGGTGAAACGTTTGTGGGTATAGCCAATTCAATCTGGCTAAACAAAGGATTCAAAGTATTGCCCGATTTTACCCAAGTAAACCAAGAGTACTACTTGGGTGAAGTACAAGAGGTGGATATGTCTAAAGGTGCTACTAAGAATCGCATCAACCAATGGGTGAGCGATAAAACATTCGGTTGCATCCCGGATTTGTTGAGTGGCATCGACCCTGAAACGCGCATGATACTAATCAATACCCTTTATTTTGACGGTTTATGGAGAAAACAGTTCGATACTCCCCAAGATGAAACCTTCACAAACGAGGATGGTAGTAAAAGCGATGTGAAAATGCTGCACGCTTATGAAAGGTCTTATCGGTACTTAGCTACCGATGGTGTTCGACTGATTGAAATATCTTATGGAAATTCTGCATATAGCATGGTAATCTTATTACCCGAGAATGGAATAGAGTTAAATACATTTTCAAATAGGTTCACTTCAAAAAAGTGGAATACATGGATGGCAGAAAGTAAAAGCACTTGCTTAAATGTAAAGCTACCAACTTTCGACATTGATTACGAACGTACGCTCAATCAAGATGTACAAGCGTTGGGCATCAATCATTTGTTCTCCGGCGTGGATGCCGATTTATCACACATCAGTGATTCGAAACCTTTGTTTGCTTCGAGAATCCTCCAAAAAGCTTCTATTCAATTAGATCAATATGGAACCACTGCTGCCGCTGCAACGGCAATGATGTTAGAAGGCGCTGCCAATATCGAAACACCTGTCCCCATTGACTTCTTTGTCGATCGCCCCTTCTACTATATTATAAAGGAGAACAGCACCCAAAGCATCCTGTTTATAGGATGTGTAGGCGAATTATAGTTATGCAAAAAAGGCTCTATAACGTTTCCGCAGCAAGTAATGCTTGTTACGGTTCGTTATAGAGCCAGCACCGCCACTAAAACCATATTCTCATGAAAAAGTATTTTTATCTCCCCACCCTGCTCCTACTGGCTGCTTGCTCCGCAGAAGCGCCGGTAGACACGATTACGCCCCAACTCCCCACAAGGGTACACACGCCTCGTTACGACCTCGAGTTGTCGACAAATGAGCAAGGGATGGCAAGCGCCAACAACACCTTTGCATTCAACTTGTTCCAACAAGTAAAGCAAACGGAATCGAAACACAACATCGTTCTCTCCCCACTGAGCGTCTCTTACGTGCTTTCCATGACGGCTAATGGCGCCGTAGGCACTACCTTAAACGAAATCAAATCCGCATTGGGGTTTGATGCGTACTCCTTGGACGACATCAATGCCTTCTATCAGAAGCTAACAGATTATCTCACCACCGTAGATGGTGAAACCTTTGTAGGTATTGCCAATTCCATCTGGTTGAATAAGGGATTCAAAGTACTGCCTGAATTTACGCAAGTAAACCAAGAGTACTACTTGGGTGAAGTACAAGAAGTGGATATGTCGAAAACAGCCACCCTACGCAAAATCAACCAGTGGGTGAATGACAAGACATTCGGTTGTATTCCGGATTTATTGAGTGATATAGACCCTGCAACGCGTATGATGCTAATCAATACCCTCTATTTTGATGGGCTATGGCGGACACAATTCGGTAACCCGAAAGATGAGACATTCACCAACGAAGATGGAAGTAAAAGTGTCGTAAAGATGCTGGTTGCTCCCGAAAGAAGTTATAGATATACGGTCGCCGACGGCATTCGGATGATTGAACTACCTTATGGCAACGCTACATATAGCATGGTTATCATGTTACCGGAAGAGGAAACCGATTTGCACACTATTCCTGATAAGTTTACGCAGCCGAATTGGAAAGCGTGGATGGAAGGAAGTAAAGGCACTTTATTGAATCTAACGTTGCCAACATTCAATATAAACTATGAGCGCACACTGAATCAAGATGTACAGGCACTGGGTATTTACGAACTGTTCTCCAGCTCAGGTGCCGATCTGTCGAATATCAGTGTGTCGAAGCCCTTGTTTGCATCAAAGATATTCCAAAAAGCCTACATTAAGTTAGATCAATATGGTACTACAGCAACGGCTGCTACAGCTGAGACTTTATTTACAGATCCCGGAATAATAGAAAGACCTGTTCCCATTGACTTCTTTGTCAACCGACCTTTCTACTATATTATAAAGGAGAACAGCACCCAAAGCATCCTGTTTATTGGATGTATTGGAGAATTGTAAAACAACATCCCATCATGAAAAAGTATTTTTATCTCCCCACCCTACTCCTACTGGCTGCTTGTTCTTCGGAAGCACCGGTAGAGAATACTACAGCTAAACTTCCGGAAAGAGTGCGCACCCATCGCTA
>JAISIN010000087.1 GCA_031262085.1 Prevotellaceae bacterium | reverse complement strand
AGGAAGGAAGATACGGATTAAACCATTTTTAACCGCACGTTAATCGGCTGATTGTCAGAATATTCTTAATGTTATACGCCGACTTTACAGACAGTAGGAGATAGGTGGGAAACTTTAGTAAGTAAACCTATTATGGCATACCCTATTATGTCCTTGAGTGTATCTTCTACAGATTCGAAGTTTGGTTCTATACCTTTATTACTGTTCTCTACCAGAGTACGATACCTTTTAATCTTATCCCAAAGGTGAACCATATTCCCATTCAATCCCAAATCAAAGCTGGCACCGCCATAGTCTGCGTTTTTCTTTAAGAGAGTTTGAATAACGCCATCAGCAATTCTCTTTACTTGTTCTTCTTCCATAAATTATTCTATTTTAGGTATTTAATTAAAAACATCACTATTAGGGTGGCTATTAGCATAACTCCATAAAATGGGCACAGAGTTTTAGAGAAGATGCCAGATAACCATGATCTATTCCCTCTATTGTAACCAGAAGCATCCATGTTAAAATCTATGTTACTTCCGTCTTTCTTAGCTACGTCGCTATACAAATCTCGATATTGTCGTTCCCTTGAAATATAAAACCCATCCAGTATCCAAAACACAGGAATAACCATGTATGAAATCAAAATATAATTGATATCTGCATCTTTTGCTGTAAGTGCAAATAATGCCGACACTAAAGTTATCGCCCATCCTTTAATCAAGAACGAATTCGAATTCATCCGAGTGATAACGTTTTGAATAAATTCCAAATGTTTTAATTTCTCATCCATGTATTTAAAACAAATTATTTCTATCTAACAACATAACAATAAGTGAACCAAATGAATAATATGACATGCTGTCAGCATCCATTGAGCTGTCTGTCAGGCGAGACTGACATAGATGACATATGTCATCTGTCTTTCTATCTCTTTGTTTTTTCGTAAGCCCCCGATAAAGTACCTCTTCGTTTTTGGCGCTCGCCAGTCGGTACACGATTCATCCTTTCGAGATCACGTCTACTACTATTGAAGAGAAAAATGTTAGAGCGTTGTTAGAGTTCGTTAGCGTTCCCCGGTTTCCAGTGATTGGGTAGTAACTCAGACAACTCTTTGCCGGAGTTCTTTTGGAGATAATAGGGCAGCCGCTCAAGCACATCGTTCAGCCACTCCCTGGGATTGACGCCTCTTGCTTTTGCAGGTAGCCAGCAACGAACAAATCACGGCGGTGTTCTCCGTCGCTTGATGATTGCCACAGAACAGAAAGTTCTTTCTGGAGATGGCTATAGGACGGATGACATTCTCCGCAAGGTTGTTGTCTATCTTCAACCGACCATCCATCAGATAGTTCCAATGCGGAGCCACAGACCATAAGTATACGCGATGGCTTTGCCCATGCGACTCTTGGGAAGGAATTTCTTGTAATTTTTCTCCATCCATTTTTCCAACGTATCCAATATGGGTACAGCTAGGCGCTGGCGCAATGCGGCACGGTCTTCGCTGGAGAGTTCCTGTTCGTCCGCCTTGCGTTCTATTCCATACAGATGCTGTATTTCAGTCAAAGCATACTCCGCCATGCTACGGTTTTCATCTGACAAAAGTCACGGATAGTCAAACCGCTCGCCATCTGGCGAGACAAAATCTCGATAAAATTTTTCCTTGTTCATAGATCACTTCTTTTTGGGACGCAAAGGTCGGTGGAAAGAATGACACTATGACAACGGGTACTTTATCGGGGGGGCTTACGATACTTGAGGTCATTACGAAGCACAACACGCTCCATACCTTATTCCGTAATTTGAATGCGGCGATATCTTTCCAGCAAGGCTTGCCATATCTTACGGTTTGCCTCCGCATGAGATAGCTGATATATGCTATCTTATTATTGGTATTTTACAATAAACTCCAAGCAAAAATAGAGCAAGGGAATGAAACATGAAGTAGCAGAGAGGAGTTTGGCGGCATTTGGCACTCAAAATGTGGGGGTTGTCCACCCTTACCAGGGCAAGCCATGGAGGATTACCTTTAATATATATGAGCGGTTACGAGGTCTATTAGCTCTCTAAAACTATTTGTAGAACCTTGGGCACCTTTTGAAAGGGCTAATATTTTGTGTTCTGGTAGATTTGATGCTGCATAAATAAAGAAAGGTGTTTGCTTATCTTTTCGCCTTACCTCTTTTAGAAGGACATATCCTTCATTAGGTCCTTCTACTCTCCCCATGTCAGATATGATTGCAACATACTTACTACTATTTAATAAAGCAAGAGCTTCATTAGTCGACAAAGCCAAATCAAATTTGAGGCCCATTCCTTCAAAGACACTTCTTTCATAAATATTATTACTGGGTCGATCATCTACCCACAATATCGTATCTTTCTTATTGTTGATTGTTTCAACTGATTGATTTATATTGAATATATTATGTATGCTTTCAATAAGAATATTCCATTTCAAGTTGTAGTCTTGTCTAAAATCCAGACATTGTTTCGCTTGCAGTTTTGGATGAACATTAAGCAAATCTATATTCCCTTCTAATATAGGTATTATATGTTTTCCTCGACCAAGTGCATATGCCCATTCATATGTGACATATTGTGATTTAACAGAATTGTTATCTAATAAACAAACAATAACGCTGCTATTATCAATAGCAATATCTATGGTCTCTTTCCACTCTTCACCACCAGCTATTTGAGAATCATCCCATACGTCAATACCTTTTTCTTGCAGTTTTAGTTTTACCAAATCTGCGAAAGGCCTACTTGTGTGGCTATAACTAATAAATACCTTTTGTTCTTTCATTTATGCTTTAATTAAGATACCCGCAAAGATATTAAAAAATTGTTCTGCAATATTCTGCATGGATGAATAAATGCGTTTCCTATTCATCATTTAGATATTCTTCAACTTTTGCTTACTCTCATACCCCCTCTTTTTTGTTGCCTGTTTGTTACTTGTTACCCATAAAGCCACGCGCAACATCCTATTACTAAAGGCATTTACCATTTACGTCCCTTTTCTGCATAGGTAAATAGGTTCTCAAGCAATCACTTCAATCAAAAAAACTCACCGGACGGAAGCCGTCATTGCATGAAATCATCGCCGACTTGGGATTTTTCATCCATCCGTCATAGAAGTTTTCGCCTCCATGAGCCAGTGTCATCACGAAACTTTGCATCGAAGTCCATGCACTTTCGCAAAGCCCTTTCGGTTGCATGCCATTCTCGGAAATGAACGTTTGTCCCTCCTGCATATTGCAAGCATGTTCTATCTGATTTTCATATAGAGCCGAAAGGTCGGCATGATGAATCTTGCGGATAACCGTTATCTTAACTTTTTTCATTGTTGTTAATTGTCTTTATTTGATTTATTCGGTCGCAAATTTAGATAAAAGCCGCGAGCTTTTACGCCGGCAGCATAAAGAAACTGCTTTTTCTTTAGAGGAAAGATAGAGAACTTATATGTATTATCTTGCCGATAATGGCAAATAATCACTATCTTTGGGCACTCTTTCGGCAACAAACTTGCCGATAAAAGAGCGACAATGAAATTATTCCTATCATCCTACTTCGCGGGAGTGGCAAAGCTGTTCCTTGAATTTACCCAGCAGACTTGCGTGGGGAAGAAAGTCGTGTTTATACCGACGGCAAGCATTGTAGAGTACGTGACGTTCTATGTGGGAGCGAATAAAAGGGCATTGACCAAATTGGGAATGGTCATCAACGAGCTGGAAATATCGACCGCTTCGCCCGAAGAGATTAAAACTAAGATTGAGGAGGCGGATTATCTTTTTGTGGAAGGAGGAAATACGTTCTATCTACTTCAGGAATTGAAGCGTACCGGCACAGACAAGCTGATTGTAGAGCATATCAACAAAGGAAAGGTATATATCGGCGTTTCTGCCGGTTCCATGATTGTGGCACCTGATATTGAATATGTTCGATTAATGGATGATCCTTCGGTAGCCTCCGGCTTGAAAAGTTTCTCGGCTCTGTCTGTTGTTAACTTTTGTGTGGTACCACACCACAATAATTTTCCGTTTAAGAAGGCAGCGAAACGCATCATCGAGGAATATTCCGATACGCTTGATTTACGCGTCATTGGCAACAACCAAGCGGTTGTGGTGGATGGTGAAACTATAGAAATACTCACAATAAACAAGTAGGATATGAAAGAATACACAAGTAAGCAAGAGCTTATCGACGAGATAAAGTCTGCGTCGAGCGGCTTCGTAAAGGAGTTCGTCAATGTGAGAGAAGACGACAAAGACCTTCGTATGGATGGCGTTGACCGGACGCCGCAGGAGATGATTGCCTATCAATTAGGTTGGATGAATTTGATTCGCGGTTGGGATAGCGACGAACAGGCGGGAAAACCTATAGCAA
Source organism: Prevotellaceae bacterium (assembly GCA_031262085.1). Lineage (GTDB taxonomy): Bacteria > Bacteroidota > Bacteroidia > Bacteroidales > Bacteroidaceae > Bacteroides. The sequence goes on along the minus strand of JAISIN010000087.1, from coordinate 45,044 downwards.
TGCCTGCGCCCGGCATTAAATGGAATCAAATGGGCGAACTGTATTCCTCTTTCTATAAACATTATTCACAATACTCATTGATGGAACTATGCGAAATGTTTACGACGGAAGTAGATAGCTTAACCAAATGGCTGGATGGTTTCTCCGAAGACGAAGTATTCAAAAGCGGAGGACGGAAATGGGCATCCTCCACATCTTCTAACTGGCCTATTTGGAAATGGGTGCACATCAATACGGTCGCTCCCTTCTCTACATTCAAAAGCAAGATTCGCAAATGGAAAAAGTTGCATGCGGTATGATCTTTCATTTGTTTCTTGCCAATGACGGCAAATAATCCTATTCTTTAGCGCCAACTTTCTATCCATCAGGGAATGCCGACATCGAACTCCAGCAAACGTCCAGCATGAAAAAAACAATATCTTCGGCACGTACTGCGAATAGGTCCACAATATCGACGCCCCGTAATACCCTGACGAATATCTGTCTAAAATCTATGATTACCTTCGCGACCAGACAACGAACCTTCAAGAATATCTAAAGATCTTCGCGGTTAATCAGGCATCTAAAATATTTGCAAAAAAGAGGAATATCGTGAACTTTCTCTATTTTTGCAAATGAAATGCTTCGAGTTCGCCGGGGAAAGCTTCACCTGAAATCGGGTGAGACAATAACCGGTCGGGGAAAGCTTCACCTGAAATCAGGTAAGACAATAACCGGCCGGGGAAAGCTTCACCTGAAATCAGGTAAGACAATAACCGGTCGGGGAAAGCTTCACCTGAAATCAGGTAAGACAATAACCGGTCGGGGAAAGCTCACCTGAAATCAGGTAATAGAATAACCGATCGGGGAAAGACTTACCCGAAATCAGGTGATCGAATAACCTGCCGGGGAAAGCCTTGCCTGAAATCGGATAATCATTTCACCAGGTACAAATCACTAACTTAAAATAAATAGGATCAAGATTGACACGACTTCTCTTAAACGATTTTCTAACGGGCAGCATTCCAGCTTTCACGGCGGTATCCTGGAATTGGTTAAGGAAGAGCGCAATGTGAAAGATGATGCCCGGAAACTATACAGAACCTACCAAAAGGCTTATCGCGAAGAACAGAAATTGCTCTTCACGTCGAGCAAGAGCATGCTGACCGACGAGATCGCACGGGCAGACCGCGAACACAACTCGCTCTATATGGGATTGAAAAAGAGTACGAATGCTCGCCGGCATGCCCGACGAGGAGATAAGACAACAAAGTACTTGATCGTATATTTGCGCCGAGCCAAACTTGTCTATATCTATGCGAGATCGTTTGTTTTGTTAGTATCCACACCCATATCGTAAACCTTTGCGGCCCCTATTTCCTCAACAAAGCGGTTGTCGTGTGAGATAACCAATATGCTGCCTTTGTACTGTCGGATGGTTTGCGTCAGGATTCGCATATTGGCAATATCGAGATTGTTTGTCGGCTCATCCAGCACGATAAGATCGGGCGTACTGTTGCTTATCATCAGGCAGCAAAGGTAAAGACGCATCTTCTCTCCTCCACTCAAGGCGCGGCAAGTCTTACCCCAAGTGTCGGTGGGGAAAAGGAAACGGTTCAGGCGCAGTTTCACTTCATGTTCAGGCAGATGTTTTGTGTTGTATTGTTCCGCCAATTCCACTACGGCGCACTCCGCATCGACACAGGTATAATTTTGGTCAAGATAGATGTAGCTGAAGTCGGCACGATGAATTTCCCCGTGTGTCGGCGTCAACCTGCCAAGCAATAGATTGATCAGCGTGGTTTTCCCGCGGCCATTGTCCCCTGTGATGCGTATGCGGTCATTGCTGTACAGTCGAAAGTCTATCGGTTCGTTCCATAAAGGCTCGCTCAATGAGTAGGCGAAGCTGATTTGACGAGCTTCGATAAGTAATTTCCCAACATGAAGAGCGGAGCAGTCAAAATCTATCTTCAGCTCACGCGAAGCGCGTTGCTTATTTCTAAGGTCGACAAGCTTTCCTTTGCTGTCGGCAATTCGCTCGGCGTGTTTGTCTTGCAGACGAGCGGCGGTGTTTTCAGCCGAGTTGGTCAGTTGTTTGCGAAGGGCGCGCGGCACTTCCATCTTATTCTTTTGTCCTTTTGATTGCCGCTTCTCTTGCCTCTCTCGTACCTCCTGTGCCTGACGACGAGCTGAACGTAGTGCCTTCTCTTCGCCGTGAATCGCGTCTTCAAGCGCGTCATCTTCCAGCATGCGCTGGGCAGCGTAAAAAGTATAATTGCCACCGTATTGCCGAATGCCCTGTTCGGAAAGCTCATAGGTCAAAGTCAGCAAGTCCAGCAATGTACGGTCATGGCTAACAACCACAAGTGTGGCCGCGCAATCGCCGATAAAGCGATAGAGCCATTCGCGGCTTGCCGCGTCCAAATGGTTGGACGGTTCGTCCATCAGGATGATTTCAGGTTCATGAATTTGGATGCCCGCCAAAAACACTTTGGTTCGCTCGCCTCCACTCAACCCATCCATGCTACTACGTGGCGTAGCGGACTTTAGTCCCCAGTAGTCCAAAGCTTCCCGGCAACGAGCTTCTATGGTCCAATCGTCGGATAAGGTGTCATAATCCTCTTGTGCCACACTACCCCGCATAATTGCTTCGAGTGCTTGCAACTTGGCGTCGACATCCAATGCTTCGGCTACCGTCCGATTCAAGTATCCGGTGTGCTGCTCTATATAAAAGGTGTCGACGAGCGGAATATAGTCCCTACTGACGGCTGCAGAGTTCCGGCCATAAGCTTTAAGAGCGTAGATTTCCCCGCATCATTATTGCCTACAATAGATACCTTCTCACGACTTTCGACGGAGAAACAGATATGTTCAAATACATTTTGCTGATGGGCGTAGCTATATGCCACGTCGTTTATGATGATACTCATGATGTGATACAATTAATAATGCGGAACCTCTGGTGGTGGGTACCGTAGGTTCAATCAAAGATTACATGTCTCTCGTGCGGATATTAATTGTTCACTTTCATCGGAATAGCTTTAAATTCAATGCCAAAGATATGCTTTTTATTCGATTGCATCATGATTTAAAGTAGAAAGCTTTGTTGTTCTTGCCGATAACGGCCAATAATCACTATCCTGACGGCGCAAGACAGGTACAAGGCATTGATGGATTATTTTCAAATCAGGTACAAGCATCTCGACCGTGTTAAGAAGCCATAATAATCTGCCTCACATTTGGCGTGAGAGATGACAAAGGTTACCTTTGTACGACACAAAGGTAACCTTTGTAGCATACAAAGGGTACCTTTCTCATCTTTAACTCATATCATAAACCATGGCTTTCTATAAGAAGATACAGCAAAAGATTAACGGTAAATGGTATCCGCAGGCGGTGACGGCTGCCGGCACCATGACCACAGACGAGGTGGCAGAGCGTCTGTCGGAGATGTCAACCCTCACGCCCGGCGATGCGTACGCCGTACTCAAGAATCTCGCTCACGTGTTGACGGAAGGCATGAGTGCCGGACGTGCCGTCAAACTGGATGGGCTGGGCACTTTCCGATATACCTGCGTCGCGCGCGGAGAGGGCGTAGACAGCCCCGAAGAGGTCAACCCGTCGCAGATCACAGGCATACACATACGCTTCACCCCCGAGCGCAGCTACGGGGCAGGCAGACAATGCCACCGGAAGCTGGTCGATGGCAGCATTCAGTGGATAGAATGGGGAGGTTTATAAATCGGCGAAGTAATTAAATCGAATCATCATATCGGAAATGGTAAACGCCTGTTTGGCGCGTTGCACCTCTTGGGGCGATACGTGCGATAAGTCGCCTTCGGGATTGCCGGACATGCCGACGGCAAAAGGCGGACGCGACGGGTCGAGGATGCTCTGTCCCATGCCTTTCCACGGGGCATTGTCTAACTTTAGCAGGTTGAGCAGTGTGGAATACATGTCGGCTTGCCCCATGACAGCATGGTAGCGCATGGCGACGGGAGAGTTGATTACAATAAAAGGAGTAAACTGTTTGTCGGATACAATGTCGTGTCCGCGCGGTGAATCGCACAAGGCGGCGCGATCGGTAGCCAGCCCTTCGTGATCGCCGGTGATGACAATCAGGGTACGGTCATAGTCGGGGCGCGAGCGGAGGTAATCGACAAAAGCGCCGATGGCACGGTCGGTGTAGTGGGCGGTATTCATATAGTCGCTCATTCGCTCGGGATAGTCGGAGGAAAAATGCAATTGTTTAAGCCCCTCCGGCAGTTTAAACGGGTTGTGCCCCGAGTAGGTGATGCAAAGCAGGCAATAGCTCTCGTCGGCACGGGCGATCTCATGATTCTCCATTTTTTCGACACATTGACGCAAGAAGGGCACGTCGCCCAGTTTTTGCCTGCCATGCATGCCGATTTGTTCGCCGGCGGCAAAGTTGTTTTTACTGATAATGGTATCGTAGCCAAACTCTTCTGCCACAATCTGCTGGTTCCAGACAATGGGTTTATCGACCGTCAGGAGGTAGGTACGGGTGGGGCGTTTGGCTTTCATCGCTTCGGGCAGCGAGTGGAACGTGTTCTGCGGAAACCTGATGCTGTATGCACCTTGATTGAGCGGCAACATGCCGGTCATCAGCAACATTTGCCCATCGATAGAGCGTCCGCCCTTGGCTTGCGTCAGCACGTGAGGAGCATAGAGCGTATGCGGGTCGCGAAGCAGGCGGTTCATGTGCGGCGTTATCTCCTGCCCTTCTACGTTTTGCTCCAACACCCAACTCTCCAGCGATTCTGCCAGAATAATGACCATGTTGGTGCGTTCTGCCGTGCTGTCGGGAAGTGCACGATAAGGCGGACGGGCATCGAGCCACGTCTGAATTTGCCGTGCCGTTTCGGGTGTGTAGACTTCGCGCTTCTTCAACACATCGTGCAGCAACGAGCCGAAAATAGTATATTCGGGAACCGTGCAGGTATGCTTGTTGGCTGTTTGCAGAAACTCATAAGAGGCAACGAATCCCCCTTTGGGCAGGAGCAGTAAAAATGAGACCAGAGAAACGCCCAGCAACGTCAAGACGTAACCGCCCGACAGGCGGCGGTAAGAGCCTTGCCCGGCCGAAACCCGACGCGAACGACGCAACCGATGGTCGTATGCGATGCCAAAGAGCGTAGAGAGGACGAACACCACATCCGGCAAACGAACCGAATCCCACACACTGGCGCCGAAATCGGACAGGTTGGTGATCGCAGTATAGCTGTCGAGCGGGATAACAGAGAAATAGGTGCGCGAATACATCAGGTTGGCAATCAGCCACACATCGACCAGCAGCGACACCGTCGTCTGCACCCAGCGACGGCGGGTACAAACAAAAGGGAGCAGCAACAAGAGGGTGGCAAGCAACCCGTTGACATAGAGTTCAAGGGTGGAAAACGACGTAAATGTGGTCTGTAGGCACCACAAGAAGTCGAAATAGATAAATTTGAAAAACAGACAGCCTCCAAAAAGCAACATCTGTTTTGTCGTGTAGGGGGTACTTTTCTTCATAATAGCGTGGAAAAACGGCGGCAAAAGTACGGAAAAAGTGTGTAACTTTGCAATTCCTAAAGCATAAACTTCGATGAATATAGCCATTATTCTTGCCGGAGGTACCGGCTCGCGCATGGGAGGCACACTCCCTAAACAATTCTTACCGGTAGCCGGAGGGCGCTGTGTCATAGAATACAGCATTGAGGCTTTTGACTGCCACGAGTTGATAGACGAAGTTGCCGTGGTGTGTCATGCCGACTATCGGGAGGAGATGGATGCCATCTGCCGACGCAACCGATGGAGCAAGGTGAAGCACATTCTCACCGGAGGAAAAGAGCGCTATCACTCCAGCATGGCAGCCATCAAGGCGTATGCCGGACATGAAGACGCGAACTTGCTGCTGCACGATGCTGCCCGTCCGTTGGTGAGCCGTCGCATCATTACCGATTGCATAGAGGCGCTTCGCCGATACGAAGCCGTAGGAGTAGCGATTCCCACCACCGACACCATTGTTGAAGCTTCCGACGATCACACCATCCGACGCGTTGCCGACCGCCGCCGACTGCGCAACATGCAGACACCGCAATGCTTCCGTCTCGACACGATCTGCCGCGCTTACCGGTCAGCGCTCGCCGACCCCGATTTTCATGCCACCGACGACTGTGGGGTGGTGTTGCACTACCTGCCCCAGACGCCGGTCTATTTGGTATCCGGCGAACATACCAACTTGAAAATTACCTATCCGGAGGATCTGTCGATCGTGGTCAGCTTAGTTGCATCTTCCTTGTAAGGTATCTCACCGGATACCATACCGATAAGAATCCCACCGTAACAACCGTAGCGAGTATGAGCAACACATCCGCCGGATGTACACTCACCGGATAGGCATCGACCACGAAGCTGCCGCTGCCGTTGCCCAACGAGATCAATCCGAACTGCCGTTGCAACAGGCAAAGCAACAAGCCCAGCAGAATGCCTGCCACTGCCCCCAACAACGAGATGAGTCGTCCCTCGAATAGGAAGATACGGGTGATCAGCCGGTTATCGGCGCCGAGGTTTCGCAGGGTGGCAGTATCTTCGCGCTTGTCGAGTATCAACATAGAAAGCGAGCCTACCACATTAAAACAGGCAATAGCCAAGATAAAGGTGAGGAAAAGATAAGAGATGAACTTTTCTATCTCCATGATTCGAAACACGTCGGCTTGCTGCTCATAGCGATTCTGTACCACATAGCCATCGCCCAAGATGCGGGATATCTTCTTTTGAAAAGCTGCGGTATTACTCCCCGGCCGTAGCTTCAGTTCGAGTGCACTCACCTCGTGCCCGTAGTCGAAAAGGCGACGGGCAAAGTCGAGCGATGTGAGTATGTAGCGGGCATCATACTTCGATTGATTCACCATGAAAACTACACCGGGCGAGAAGAGATAATCGCGGTTGAACGACGCCGACGGGTTTGCCATGTTGACCCGCGTCGTCCGCTTGGGAGCATATACCTTCAACGGATCGACAAATTGCAACCCGGTACCCAGCTCACCCACCAGCTCGGCGCCGAGTATGGCATAATTCACATCGGCGTCGTGCAAGATAAACCGACCGGCACCGTAGAGCAGACTGTCGATGTCGGTCAGTTGTGTAAAGTTGTCTTCCACTCCTTTCAGTACAACCATCGCTTGTCGGTCTTTGTACTGCACCATGACGTTTTCCTCGAGTGCTTGGGTACAAACAGCGATCTCGGGTAATGCACGCACTTGTACGACCACAGAATCGTCGGGGTTGAACACTTTGCCCTCTTTGGGCAGAATCTTCAGCTCCGGGTCGAACGCTGTGAAGAAACTTGCCACCATCTCCTGAAAGCCGTTGAACACAGACAGGGTACACACCAATGAGAGCGTAGCCAACGCCACTCCGCACACCGACACGGCAGAGATGATATTGATGGCGTTGTGCTTCTTCTTCGAAAACAGGTAGCGGCAGGCGATGTAGAAAGAGAGGTTCACTACGTAGGCAGACTGATGATTCCTATGGTTGGGGTGTTTCGTCGGTTGATTGCGACGTTTCGCCGGCAGGATGCTTCAATAGTCCGTCGATCTTCTCCATGTAATCCAGCGAATCATCGACAAAGAATTTCAGCTCGGGGATGATACGCAACTGGTGACGTACACGTGTGCCCAGCTCATAGCGGATAGAGCGCATGTTGTTGTTGATGTTGGCTATCAACTCTTCGGCTTTCCCGGAGGGGAAGATACTAAGGTAAGCGCGTGCCACACTCAGGTCGGGGCTGATGCGTACAACGCTGACCGATACGAGCACGCCGTGCATCGACTTGGTCTGCAAGAGAAAGATTTCACTCAATTCCTTTTGAAGCAGACGGGATATTTTGTTCTGTCTGGTCGTTTCCATAAGTTCTAAGTTTTACGTTAATAAATGGATGAATATGATGTTGATTGCCGTTTAGCGTTTACGGACGATGGTCAGTCCGTCGCGTAGCGGCAAGATAATTTTCTCTACCCGACCGTCGGCAGCTACCTGATCGTTGAATGTGCGTATGCCGATAGTTTGGGCGTCGTGTGCCGATGCTTCTACTACATGTCCGTCCCATAGCGTATTATCGGCAAGGATATACCCCTGTTCGGTAAGCAGTGTCAGCGCCATTTCGTAATAATCGACATACCTTCGTTTGTCTCCGTCTATAAACACCATCTCGAAGCTAACGCCCAGTTCCGGCGCCTTTTGCAGAGCGTCTCCTATACGAAAATCTATCTTGCTTGCCCACGGCGAACGGTCTATCCACGGGCGGGTGAACACCTCCTGTTCATCGTTGATCTCGAAGGTGTATAGCTTGCCGTTGTCGGGCAACCCCTCTGCCATACAGAGCGCCGAATAGCCGCTGTATGTGCCGATCTCCAGTATGTTGCGCGGTCGAATCATCTGCACCAGCATCTTCAGCAATCGCCCTTGCAAGTGCCCCGATGCCATACGCGGATAGAGCAACTTCAGTTGGGTGGCACGATAGAGCGCCCGCAGGTAATCACTCTCCGGCTCCATGTGTTGCAGAATGTATTCTTCCATTCCTATAAATATCTATTCTTGTTGGGAAGTACGCTTTCGTCGGCATATTTCAAAGCATCGCCTATGACATTGATTTCGAGGAACGATGTCTGTGTGCCTGCCTTTCCGCTGCTCAGGTATCCTACCATGTCGGCTTTCTTGAGTCGTCCCTCTTTGATCAGACGGCGCAGGGCTGCAAAGTAGTATTCCTGTCCGTTGGCAAGTTCGGGCATATAGATAGCTTCTACGCCGTAAGAGAGCGCTAATTGCCGCATGGTCTTCTCTTTGTAACAGATGGCGAGCACGGGGTACTTGCCGCGATAGGCAGCCAGATTGCGCGCTGTACGTCCGCTATAACTATCGGTGATAATGGCACGTATCTTCAATTTAACGGTAGCCTTTACTGCCTGTTTGGCAAGGAAGGCGGTTACGTCGTTGCTATCGTCCATGAACGGGATGCGGATGTCGTTGTCTGCGAGCTTGTCTTTTTCGGCTTGTGCGGCGACGGAGGTCATGGTCTTGACAGCCTCCAGCGGATATTTGCCGTAAGCAGTTTCTCCGCTTAACATCAGGGCGTCGGTGCGGTAGTAGATAGCGTTAGCGATGTCGGTCACTTCGGCACGAGTGGGGCGCGGATTCTCGATCATGGTGTGTAGCATCTGCGTAGCAACAATGACCGGCTTTTTGGCAAGGATACATTTTTTGATGAGCAGTCGCTGAATGCCCGGAATACGTTCTTGCGGCACCTCAATGCCCAAGTCGCCACGGGCAACCATAATGCCGTCTGCCACTTCGAGAATCTCGTCGATGTTATCCACACCCTCTTGGTTCTCTATCTTGGCAATGATCTGTATATCGCTGTGATGTTCGTTGAGTATGTTACGAATATCGAGCACGTCGTGACGGTTGCGCACGAACGAGTGGGCGATGAAGTCGATATCGCGTTCGATGCCGTGCAGAATGTTGTGATGGTCTTTCTCCGTGAGCGACGGCAGGTTGATGCGTACCCCCGGCACATTTACGCTTTTGTGACTACCCAGTGTGGCATCGTTCTGTACCTCGCACACCAGATCGTCATTGTTCTTTTCGACGACCACCAGTTCGAGGTCACCGTCGTCAATCAGGATATGTGCGCCGATGGATACGTCGTGCACAAAATGAGTATAAGAGACATAGATACAATCGTGCGTGGTGAGCTGTTCGGCCGACGCTTTGATGTTTACGTGCTCGCCTGTACGAAACGAAACAGGTTCGGTACAGGGTGTGGTGCGTACTTCGGGTCCTTTGGTATCCATCAGAATCGCGATGCGGTTGGATACTTCCCGTGTATTGTTGATCAGTTTGTCAATACCTTCACGTCCCATGTGTGCTGTGTTCATGCGCACTACGTTCATCCCCGCTTCAAAAAGTTCTTTGATAAACGATACATCGCACCGCTGGTCGGAGATGGTTGCTACAATTTTTGTTTGTTTTAATAACATGTAATTGAGTTGTTTTATAGGTTATACGTATGATAGAAGAGCTTCGACGGCAAGTCTGTACGAATCAAGCCCGAATCCGCAGATAACGCCCCGACAGGCGGCGGCTATCAGGGAGGTGTGTCGATACGTCTCACGGGCATGTACGTTAGAGATATGTACCTCAATGACCGGAGCCGGAATGGCACGGATGGCATCTTGCAACGCGATGGAAGTATGGGTGTAGGCGCCGGCGTTGAGCACAATACCGTCGACCTCGAAGCCGGCTTGCTGAATCTTGTCTATCAGTACGCCTTCAATGTTCGATTGAAAATAGTCTGTCTGTATATCCGGATAGCGTCGACGAAGCGTGTCGAGATAATCTTCGAATGAAACGCTGCCATACGTCGATGGCTCGCGCTTGCCTAATAAGTTGAGGTTGGGACCGTTGATGATGAGTATTCTTCTCATTGCTACTTTTTATTTACCTTTGTGGCGTTATTAAGCCTGCATCTATCAATCGGAACAATGACCGATTCGTTTAATAACGTGGCAAAGGTAAATAAAAGAAATGACAGTAGACGAAAAAAAAATTAATAAGGAGAAAGAGGCGGCCGTTGTCCGCAAATACCGACAGTATCTGACGTTAGAGAAGGGCTTATCGGAGAATACGCTCGATGCTTATCTGACCGATCTGAACAAGCTGTTTGCTTTTCTGCACATAGAGAATATCGGTATGATGGATGTGGTACTTGCCGATTTGGAGCAGTTTGCCGCCGGACTTCACGACATTGGCATTCACCCCATATCGCAAGCGCGGGTCATCTCGGGTGTGAAGTCGTTCTTCCACTTTCTGGTAGTGCACGATTATCGCGAAGACAATCCTGCCGAGTTGCTCGAAGCTCCCAAGAAGGGCTTCAAACTGCCCGAGGTGTTGACGGTGGAAGAGATCGATGCCATCATTGCCGCCGTCGACATGGATAAAAGCGAGGGGCAGCGCAACCGCGCTATGCTGGAGACACTGTACAGCTGCGGTTTACGGGTATCGGAGTTGTGCAACATGAAACTCTCGGATCTCTACCTTGAAGACGGTTTTATCAAAGTAGAAGGTAAAGGGAGCAAGCAACGGTTGGTACCGATCTCTCCCCGTGCTATCAGGGAGATCAACTATTGGCTGCCCGAACGCATACAAGGACGCATCAAACCGGGCTACGAGGACTATCTTTTCCTGGCACGCTGGGGCAATAGCATTTCGCGCATCATGGTGTTTTGCCTGATAAAGGAGTTGGCAGAACGGGCAGGCATCACTAAAAATATCAGTCCGCACACCTTCCGCCATTCGTTTGCCACACATCTGCTCGAGGGAGGCGCCAATCTGCGGGCTATACAAGCCATGCTCGGACATGAATCTATTGCCACAACCGAAATCTATACCCACATCGACCGGAATATGCTGCGAAGTGAAATTATAGAACATCACCCGCGAAATATTAAGTATCGGGAGGAGCACTCTTGCCCCCTTTGAAATCACAGCAATCTGAATTCATAGCCCTCCTCTTGTAAAAAGTCGAGTGCACGTGGCAAGGCATACTGCAGATTGCCCGTATCCCACGATTTTCGCGAATCGTGAAAGGTAATGATAGAGCCGTTGCGCGTATAACGCATCACATTCGCCAATACTTGTGGTCCCCGTAGCTTATCGCTATAATCGCGTGTCACGACATCCCACATCACAATGGTGTACGTACGCTTCAGCACAAAATATTGTGCCCATCGCATGTGTCCGTGCGGCGGGCGGAAAAGATGGCTCTTCATCAGCTCGTTGGCTTTGTCGGCATTGTCCAAATAGTCGCCCGACCCATATTCGAAGCCGCGAATATGGTTATAGGTATGGTTGCCGATGCGATGCCCGCGCTCTATCACCTGCCGGAAGATATCGGGATACTTGCGAATATTGTCGCCCACCATGAAGAAGGTGGCTTTTACGCCGTGTTTATTGAGCAACTCCAATACCCACGGCGTCACTTCGGGGATAGGACCGTCGTCGAAGGTCAGATAGATGGCCCGTTCGTCGGGGTTCATCCGCCAAAGGGCGGCGGGGTAGAGCTTGCGCACAAACTCAGGGGGTTGCTCAATAAACATATACCGGCGTTGTGGTTGTAAAAGTCTATACTAACAGATTACTGCATGGCGCTACGCATGGCTTGAGCACGCTCTAAACACATTTGGTACAACTGCTGGAACTTGTCGTGGTAGAGCGCTGCCTGGTCGGAATGATAGGTCTCCATCTGCCGCACTATGCTATTGAGCATGGGCAGGTAGTAGTCGATGATGCCCGACCATGCATCCAAGAAGCGGTTGTCGTCCAAGCTGAGATACCAAGTGATATATTCCACAGCCATATCTGCCACAGCCATGGCAATGCGGTCGGCGTTAGCTTTGTCGTCCAGCTTATAGTAGGTTTCCGACATTTGCATGGCGCCGTTACGGAGATTATAGGGCACGTTTATTGCCGGAATCATCTTTTCGACATAATCCAACACAGCTTTTGCCTTGTCGGGCTTGTTCTCTTTCAACAGTTGGGTAGCCAGCTGGGCAAAGATGTTGCGGTGCGAGTAACACATGCGCATGACATTCTCGTCTAAGTAAATACCCGGTTTGTCGATGCCGCCGAATTTGAACTTGTGCATCAGATTATCGTACATCTTGTCGGTGTCAATGACGTAGTTTCCGCGCGTATTTTCCTTGATGTCGAACGGTGTGAAACGATACGCCAGTCCCTCCTGAATGAAATGGTTATCCATGCCCAGATAATTCTCCGAGCCAACGCTGATAGCCATGTATAGCGGACGTTCCCAATTGGCTTCTGCCAGCATTTCGAGCATCATCAGCTCGTTTTTGTAGAGAGCGCCCTTTCCTTTCAGAGAGATGTGCATATAGTCGGGGATGCTGTCGCCCGGTATCATCATGCCGCTGCGGCGCACAGCTTCCTTGTCGACCTTGATAACGAGGCTGTCGGTTGGGATCACATTCAGTTCCTTATTTTTACCGCGTACCCAATATTTCAGAATATTCTTTAACTCATAAGGATTCTCTCCCCACTCCTTTTCTATATTTGCCAGCACCTCGGGATTGCCGTTCAGGCTTTGTTTGCGGGCATTGGCGTATATCTCGTCAATCTGTTTCTTCAATTCGGGCTGCACACGTACATAGTCGTTGGTCCCTTCCACATAATCCATGCGGTCCCATGAGATGGGCAGTGAGGGAGAGTCGTAAGCCGGACGCCTCATCTGGTCGATGTACCAGTCGGTCTGCAGATAGCTCAGGTTACAGGTACGGGCATCGGTACGGAATCCTTCGGTTTCCTGATTATACCACAAGGGGAAGGTATCATTATCGCCGTTGGTAAAGATGACGGGGTTTCCTTGTTCGGGCAACGACATGAGGTAGTTCTGTCCGAAGTCACGGCATACGTAGCGTCCGCTGCGGTCGTGGTCGTCCCACGTCTGACCGACCATCTGTAAAGGTACTAATAAGCAAGCCACCGTAGCGATGATTGCTGCCGGCATCTCTTTCATCTTGACATAGTGTTTCAGCAACTGTACAATACCTGCCACACCCATGCCTATCCAGATAGCAAAGGCATAAAACGAGCCGGCATAAGCATAGTCGCGTTCGCGAGGCTGGTTAGGTGTCTGGTTCAGGTAGAGCACAATGGCAAGTCCGGTCATAAAGAAGAGGAAGAAGACTACCCAGAACTGTTTGGCTCCTATCTGATCTTCATACGTCACCGCTTCGTAACCGATACGACGGGTGCCTGTTCGGGTACGGAAGAGCTGCCACAGCAAACCTATGACACCCAGCAGGAAGGGGAGACCGTAGAATACATTGTGTCCTTTGTTCTCCTTCAGATCGGTTGGCAACAGGGTTTGGTCTCCTACCAGCCATTTGTCGATGAAGGAGATGCCGGTAATCCAGTTGCCGTGCTCCACCTCGCCGTTTCCCTGAATGTCGTTTTGTCGACCTACAAAGTTCCACATGAAGTAGCGCCAGTACATCCAATTCACCTGATACTGGAAGAAGAATTTGATGTTCTCCCATTGTGTAGGCATGTTGACGGTAATCATGTGACCGCAGTCGTCGAACGGTACGTCGTAGCCTTTCATGTTTGTCCAAAGGCGGTATTCGTTGGCATACTTCGGCTCGTACATACGGGGGAAGAACATATTCTGTGCGTAGGTATATTCTATTCGTCCGGGTATTTCGATGTAGCTGTCTTTTTCGTCGGGAGTTGCTTTCTCCTTACGGATATATTTGGTGTCTTCACTCCCGATGCGGTACTTGCAGTAGTTACCGTCTATATCGATCGCTATCTTCGACGAGAATGCCTGTCCGTAGAAGAGCGGGCGGGTGCCGTATTGCTCACGTCCCAGATATTCGCCCAGTGTGAAGATGTCTTCGGGAGAGTTCTGATCCATCGGCGTATTGGCAGACGAGCGTATCATGATCAGTGCATACGACGAGTAGCCCATTACAATCAGCATGGTGCAAAGCAGCCCGGTGTTCAGGGTGCGCGCAGATACCCCCCAGAAACTCTCTTTGAACCGTGCCTGCGTTTTCGGGCTGAGATAGAACAGCAACGCAGCTATCACGATACCCCCCCACACGATGGAGGAGGTGCCATGCCCGTAAAAGGGAATGCCCAGCAAAGCGATTGTTACGACAAACGAGATTGTCATGCACCATTTGTGCTTTTCCGTATAGCTTTCGTACACACCCCAGATGAGCGAAGCTGCCAGTATCACGACGTATACCACCACGCCGCTATTGAACGGCATGCTAAGTTGGTTGACAAACAGCAGTTCGAACCAGCCGCCTACCTTCACAATGCCCGGCACGATGCCATACAACACCACGGCAACCAGTACTGCCGATCCCAGCAACGCCAGCAATGAACCCTTGGCATTGGCATGGGGTACCTTCTTATAATAGTACACCAACACGATAGCCGGTAAGCAGAGCAGATTGAGCAAGTGCACGCCGATGCTTAAACCGGTAAGGTAGGCTATCAGAATGAGCCAGCGATCGGAATGTGGCTCGTCGGCTACATCTTCCCACTTCAGTATCAGCCAAAAGACCACTGCCGTGAAGAGAGAAGAGAAGGCATATACTTCGCTCTCTACCGCACTGAACCAAAACGTGTCGCTAAAGGTATACACCAAGGCGCCGACCGCTCCACTACCCAGCACTATCAGTATTTGGGAGGCAGTGATGTGGTTCTCGTCGGTAAAGACTAATTTACGTACCAAATGGGTAATCGTCCAGAAGAGAAACAGAATACAGGCGCCGCTCATCAAGGCGCTCATGTAGTTCACCATTTTGGCTACGGTGGTCGTATCGGATGCAAATTGCGAGAAGAGATTCGCCATCAGCATAAAGAACGGCGCCCCGGGGGGGTGTCCCACTTCTAATTTGTAACCGGTAGTGGTGAACTCCGGACAGTCCCAAAAGCTGGCTGTGGGTTCAATGGTGAGGCAATAAACGGCGGCTGCAATGAGGAATACAATCCAGCCTGTAAGATTGTTGAGGGTTTTGTACTGTTTCATTCGAACGGATTACGTGATAATATTTAACGCTTTATTGTATGCTAAGCTATGGTCTATCGGGCTTATTACGACCGAATAATCACAAGTGGGCGCAAATATAATGATTAAAAATGATTCTTTTCCGCTTCTTCTTTCTTCTTACGATTTATTAAGGTCGGCGGTCATCCGGTTTTTACAACCTCCTCACCACATATTCTGCCAGGTAGCATCCGAACACGGCAGGCATATAGCTCACCGTTCCGCAGGTCGATTTCTTATTCCGTTCGTTGTCGGTAGTCACGATGGCGTCGGGGTTGGCTTGTTCAGTGCTGAATACGACAGGCAGTTTGCGTCGAACACCCATCTTTTGCAGTTGCTTACGCACGGCTTTGCTCAGCCCGCAATGATAGGTATCGCCAATGTCGGCAAAGCGTACTTGGGTGATGTCGCTCTTGGCGCCGGCGCCCATGCTGGAGACGATGTGCAACTTACGGCGCAATGCCTCGGCGATGAGATGACATTTAGGGGCAATGGTATCGATGGCGTCGACAATGAAGTCGTAGGGTGCGGCATCGAGCAGCGCGGGGATGTTGTCGTCTTTCAGATAGACGGGACAGATAGTCAGTTCGACTGCCGGATTGATGTCGCGGAAGCGGGCTGCCAGCACATCTACCTTGGGTTGCCCGATGGTGGAGTGTAGTGCAGGCAACTGGCGGTTGATGTTGGAGGGCTGCACGGTGTCGGCATCCACCAGCGTAAGATGCCCTACGCCGACACGACAGAGCATCTCTGCGGCGTAGGCGCCTACGCCGCCTACGCCCACCACCAATACATGCGCCTGTTGCAGGCGTGTCATTTTCTCTTCACCGAACAGCTGTTCGGTACGTTGTTGCCAAGGTTCCATCAGATTCACTCTTTTTTCAGTTGTCGGGTTATCCATCGTCCTACCAGCTCGTAGTGCGGCACATCGTCTACGCCGAGTGCGTTGGAGAATGACACCAGCTCATGTTCCTCGCTCAAGTCGTCGGGATAGAGCACAATCATGCTATTGTTGGCAAAGTATTTGTTAATCTGAGACGGTAGTTTCTCGAATGAAGCATTGTAAGAGATAGAGCCGCGTCGGGCAGAGATAACGACCAGCAGATGGTCGAAGTTCACCTTGCCGGTAAGCATGTGCAGGTCGTCCCAGTCGTCGAGCAGAGAGAAGTCGGTCTGTGTCTGCGCATACCGTTTCTTCACCACCATTTTGAGCAACGGAGTGGTATCGCTATTGGCAAAGAAATGCACGCGACATCCCAATGTGGCAGCTATCCGGCAGAAGTGTCCTATCCATTTAGCAAATCCCATTTCGTACTCGGCTTTGGGAGGCACGGCGATGTTGATGCGCCGGATGGTATTGATGGGCATTACGAACTTGGCGATCATGACCTGTCGGTGCAATCCCTTCAGTAGATTTTCTGCCAGCATCCCGAAGAAGGAGTCGACAATGTTCGACTTTCGGTGCAAACCGATAATGACATCGGTTACGTCGTTTTCGTGGGCAGTATGTATGATACCCGAAGCAATATTCAGATCGTAGCGGCTGACCTGCTTCAGTTTGACGTCGGCAGAAGCGGTAATCTTGGCAGCCCGTACCAAAGCCCGTCTGCCGCTCGCCTCTGCGGTATCCGAGCTGTTATTATCGTTGATGACGCTTAGAGCCAGCAAATTATCTTTCTGCTTGGGGTCGCGCACTAATAGCGCCAGATTCATCAGGTCTTCAAGGGTATCGGGGTTGGCAACGGGGATGAGAATGCGTTGGGCTTGTGTGGCGGGCTTCACCTTTTCGGGTTGCGCTTCGAGCATAGCCAGTTTGCGGGCAGCCTGTTCGGTCACTAACGAGCTGACAATGCATGTCACCAAGATGAGCAGCACCGTACCGTTGAGCACATCTTCGTTGAGCAGATGCGACCCGTCGGGCAGGATGATGCGGTATCCCACCAGCACGGCAGCCAGCGTCGCAGCGGCGCGGGCTGTGCTCAGCCCGTACATCAGACGGCGTTCGAGGGCGCCCATTTTGTACATCTTCTGTACAATCCACACGGCAAGCCATTTGCTTATCAGCGCTACGGCAATCATCACCCCTGCCACTTTCAGGGCATCGCCCGGACCAACAATGACGCGCACGTTGATCAGCATCCCCACCCCAATCAGGAAGTAGGGAATGAAAAGCGCGTTGCCCACAAACTCCAAGTGGTTCATCAGCGGGGAGACGTGCGGAATGAGACGGTTCAGCACCAATCCGGCAAGGAAAGCGCCCAAGATACCCTCCATGCCCACCAGCTCCATCAGTCCGGCACCCAGAAAGACCATGACGAGCACAAAGATGAACTGCATCACATTGTCGTCGTAGCGGCGAAAGAACCACCGTCCGATGCGGGGGAAGAAAAATATAATCAGCCCGCCGAGTATCATCACCTTGACTAAGAGCCACAGCCAGAACAGGTTACCGGCTTCGCCCTTGAACAGTCCGCTCACCACGGCAAGCACCAGCAGCGTCAGGGTGTCGGTCACAGCCGTACTGCCCACCGCAATGCTGACGCTGCGCTGTCGCGACACACCATACCTGATGACGATCGGATAAGCCACCAGTGTGTGCGACGCGTACATACTTGCCAGTAGTACCGACGTGAGGAAGCCGTACTTCAGTACCGACATATTGGTGAGTAATCCCAGCGCCATCGGCATCAGAAAGGTGAGCACACCCAGCACACCCACCTTGGCACGGTTCTTCTTGAGGTCGCCCATGTCCATCTCCAAGCCGGCGAGGAACATAATATAGTAGAGTCCTACTTTGCCGAACAGCTCGAAGCTGGTATCGCGTGAAAGCACATTGAATCCGTGCTCGCCAATGAGCACGCCGGCGAGAATCATGCCGATGATGTGCGGAATGCGCAGCTTGTTCAGCAGCATGGGAGCGAACAGTATGATCAGGAGTACAAGGAGGAATATCCATGTAGGATCGGTAATTGGTAGCTGAAATGTATGCGTGAGCCAGTTCATAACGTTGCTTATTAGGGGTTTCGTATCGCGAAATAACGAAAAAGTTTTGAAACTATGTACAGGGGTGCTGCAATTTCCCTAATTTTGCACCCGATTTTAATAACTAAATACAAGTAACAAATGAAAGTAGCCATTGTCGGAGCAAGCGGAGCCGTAGGACAAGAGTTCCTGCGTGTGCTCGAGGAACGAAATTTTCCGCTGGACGAGTTAGTATTGTTCGGGTCTGAACGTAGTGAAGGACGCGCTTATATGTTTGGTGGTAAACAGGTTATAGTCAAACGCTTGCAACACAACGACGACTTCAAAGGGGTAGACATCGCTTTCACTTCCGCAGGCGCAGGTACCTCTAAAGAGTTTGCCGAAACCATCACCCGATACGGAGCCGTGATGATTGATAACTCCAGTGCATTCCGCATGGATGTCGATGTTCCGTTGGTAGTCCCCGAGGTCAATCCCACCGATGCACTGACGCGTCCGCGCGGCATCATTGCCAACCCCAACTGCACCACCATCCTGATGGTAGTGGCGCTCAAAGCCATCGAACAATTGTCGCACATCAAGACGGTGCACGTAGCGACCTATCAAGCAGCCAGCGGTGCCGGCGCCGCAGCCATGGACGAGCTACATGAACAGTACCGACAAATCATTGCCGACGAGCCGGTCACGGTAGAGAAGTTTGCTTACCAGTTGGCATACAACCTCATTCCGCAGGTCGATGTCTTTACCGACAACGGATACACCAAGGAGGAGATGAAGATGTTCAACGAGACACGCAAGATTATGCACTCCGACGTCAAGGTGAGCGCCACCTGCGTGCGTGTACCCGCTCTGCGTTCGCACTCCGAAAGCATCTGGATTGAGACCGAACGCCCTGTTGGCGTGGAAGAGGCACGCGAAGCCTTTGCCAAAGCCGAAGGATTGGTGTTGATGGACAATCCAGCCCGAAAAGAGTATCCCATGCCGCTCTTCCTTGCAGGCAAAGATCCGGTGTATGTAGGTCGCATTCGCAAAGACCTTAGCGACGATTACGGACTGACCTTCTGGGTGGTGGGTGATCAGATCAAGAAAGGCGCCGCACTAAACGCCGTGCAGATTGCCGAGTATCTGGTGAAAGAGAACGCTCTTTGAAATCTCCTGACCGATGGGAGAACACGCAATCAACCTGCTGGGAAATCTGTGGCAAAGTTTGCTGAGCCTGGTCAAAATTGTGCTGCAGTCGCGGTGGTGCACAGCGTTGCCTGTCTCGTTCGACCATCGCGACGAGCTGCTGATATTGGCAAACGGTCCGTCGCTCAGCCGTACCGTAACCGAAGCAGCCGACTTTGTGCGCGGCAAAACCCTACTGGCAGTCAACTTCTGCGTCACCTCGCCCATGTTCGAGCAGCTACGCCCCGAGCTTTACCTCATTGCCGACCCGCTTTTCTGGATCGTTCCGGAGAAGCGGGTACAGCTTTTCCAAACCCTGGCAGAGAAGACCATGTGGGAGATGAATCTCTTCATCCCTGCCCGCGCCCTGAAGAATCGGTTGTGGCAACCTCTGCTGGCAAGCAATCGGCATATACATATATATATATATAACACCACGCCCATCGAAGGCTTTCAGTGGTTCTGCAACGCCCTCTTCCGGCGCGGATGGGGCGTGCCGCGTCCGCACAATGTGTTGATACCTGCCATCGCCGTGGGCTTGCGGCTACCGTTCAGGAAGATATATCTGGCAGGTGCCGACCACTCGTGGTTGCCCGAAATTAGTGTGACCGACGATAACGTGGTGCTGATGCATCAACGACACTTCTACGACCGCGACCACTCCAAGGCGGAAACGGTATCGCAAGAGAATCTGCATAGCGCACGCCTTTACACCATTCTGTATCACATGTATGTGGCGTTCAAGTCGTACTTCGTGCTCGAAGCCTATTCGCAGGCACTCCACAAAGAGATTATCAACGTCACCCCCGGCTCGTACATCGATGCCTTTAAACGAATGAAAGTAGGTAAGTCATGAAAGACGGTATCATCATCCAAGCTCGTACAGGCTCTACCCGCCTGCCTGCCAAGATTCTGCTCCCCTTCTACCACGAACAACGCATCATCGATATTCTGATATCGAACATCAAAGAGGCTTGTCCCGGTAAGTGCATCATTCTCGCCACCACCGATCGTGAGCAGGACAACGTACTTGCCGGTGTGGCTGCCCAAGCCGGTATCTGTTGCTACCGAGGCAGCGAGGAGAATGTACTTGGTCGCTTCATCGGTGCAGCCGAGGCGTTCCATCTCGACCGCATCGTTCGCGTCTGCTCGGATAACCCGTTTCTGCAAGCCGGTTCGTTCAACCGCCTTCTGTCCGAAGCCGATGTTCACCCTGCCGACTATACTGCCTTCGCCTTTGCCGACGGTCGCCCCACCATCAAGTCGCACTTGGGTTTGTATGCCGAGCTGACCACCTCCGACGCTCTGCGCCGCGTTGCCGCGCTGACACAAGAGCCGCTCTATATCGAACATGTTACCATCTATCTCTACTCACACCCCGAACAGTTCACCGTCTGTCTGCTCCCCCTGCCGGTCGAGTTGGAAGGACGCCTCGATCTGCGCTTCACCCTCGATACGCCCGACGATTTCGCGTTGTTGCAGGAGCTGTATGCCGCGTGGTATGAGCAGACCGATCGCAGCGTGCACGCCTTGCTGCAATGGGTGGAGGCGCACCCGATGTACAGGGAACGGATGAAGGAAAATATAAGGAGAAACGAAAAATGAATACCTACATCATCGGTGAAATCGGTCAAAACCACAACGGATCAGTAGATATAGCCAAGCTGATTGTCGACTTGGTGTCGCGCCCCGTATACGAAGAGGCATTCCATATCGAACTGCGTCCCATGGATGCGGTGAAGCTGACCAAACGCGACCTGCGCGATGAGCTGACCGATTCGCAAATGAACCGCTTGTATGATTCGCC
Organism: Prevotellaceae bacterium; assembly: GCA_031262085.1. GTDB lineage: Bacteria > Bacteroidota > Bacteroidia > Bacteroidales > Bacteroidaceae > Bacteroides. The sequence goes on along the minus strand of JAISIN010000087.1, from coordinate 23,466 downwards.
CCACTCCTTCGGACGAACGTATGGCGAGCACCGTGCCGCACTGGAGTTGACAGACGAAGAACACTTCGAGGTCTACCGCCACGCCAAGTCGCTGGGGTTAGACTTCGTGGAGACGCTCTGCTCGCGCGGCTGTTTGTCGTTATTGAAGCTCTTTACCCCCGACCGACTGAAGGTTGCCAGTCGCGACCTTACCAACCTGCCGCTGCTCGAAGCCATGGCAGAGACACGTATCCCCCTCATTCTCTCTACCGGCATGGCTGGGAAGAAGGAGCTGGACGAAGCGCTTGAAGTCATCACCCGCTACCATTCCGACATTAGCATCCTGCACTGCGTGTCGCAATACCCCACACACCCCGATAACCTCAACTTGCGCACCATTACCTACCTGAAACAGCACTACGCGGCATATCGCATCGGCTTCTCCGACCATACCATCGGCATTGCCGCACCTGTTGCCGCCGTTGCCATGGGGGCAGAGATCCTTGAGAAGCATGTCACCATCGACCGTCGCATGAAAGGTACCGACCAGCAAGGCTCGCTCGGTCCTGACGGTGTGAACCGCATGATACGCGACATCCGCCTCGCCGAACGCTGGTTGGGACGCGAAGAGTTGTACATCGAACCCTCCGTAGCCGCTGCCAAGGTGAAGCTGGAACGCTCCATTGCCACCAACAAAAGGTTGCCTGCCGGACATGTCATTACTGCCGACGACATTCGCCTGCTTAGCCCGGGCGACGGATTCCGCTGGTCGGAACGGAGCCAAGTCATCGGACACCGCGTGCTGACAGAGATTCCCCGTAACGAAATTATTTACCCCTCTTTGATTACAAATCTATGAAATTGGCAGCCGTCGTCATTCTGTACCATCCGGGCAACGACTATCTCCTGAATAAGAAAAGCTACGAACCGTATGTCGATATCCTCATCGAATGGGACAATACGCCGCACAACGTAGGCATCGGACGTGCGCTGAACAAGACTGTGGAGTATGCCCGGCAGAACGGCTATACTCATCTGCTTGCCCTCGACCAAGACAGTTACTTCCTCAAAGACGACCTGCCGCGATACATCAAAGCCATCGAAGAGAGTGGCACCGAGCGCGCTATCTTCTCTACCAACTACTACCTGATGAGCCGGCAAACCACCCTCTACCCCGTTACCGACACCATAGAGCGCGTATCCTCGACCATGACCAGCGGCGCCATCTATCCGTTGTCGCTGTTCAACGAGCTGGGGCTGTTCATGGAGAAGCTCTTTGTGTGGGGCATCGACATGGAGTTCTCGTGGCGCGCCGCCCGCCACGGCATCCCTACACTCTGCTTTCGCAACATCGTGTTGCAACACGACTTAGGTTATCAGCATAAGAAACATTCTCTGCTGGGACGGGTGGTCTTTCCCAACGAATATTCGCCTGCCCGCAGCTATTACAATGTGCGAAACGGCATCTTGCTACACCGCCTCTATCCCGAACGCCTCCCGCTGGGCGCCCATCTGAAGTACCATCTGTGGAAGCGTATCGTCTTCGTTCTGCTCTACGAACGGCAGAAGCGGGCAAAATGGTTGGCGTTGTGGCGCGGCTATCGCGACGGTAAGCAGGGAAAGACGGGAAGATATGAGGAGGATGCTGCGGTGAAAAATGGTCAGAATTGAAATAGAAATAGGCATCAAAACAGAAATAATATGTTACCGAAATTAGTAATTACCGACATCGACGGCGTATGGACCGACGGCGGCATGTACTACACCGCCAATGGCGACGTGATGAAGCGCTTCTGCGTCAAAGACGGCTGGGGCGTCATCTTCTTGCGTCGACTGAACATCCCCGTGGTCATTATGACGGGCGAGAACTCTTCTATCGTACAACGCCGTGCCGAAAAGCTACAGATAGAGCGCTGCTATCTCGGTGTGAAAGATAAACTGGCAGTGGCGCAGCAACTCTGTACCGAGCTGAACATCACCCTTGCCGACATGGCCGCCATCGGCGACGACCTGAACGACCTGCGCCTGCTGCGCGCCGTCGGATTCAGCGCCTCACCCTGCAACACCCCCGAATATATCAAGAAGGAAGTGGACTATGTTACCACCGCATGCGGTGGACAAGGTGCTTTCAGGGAGTTCGTGGAAAAAATCTTGGAGGAGAACGGGGTATCGCTGTTGGAACTGGTGGAATGATTTCCGACCGTGTTAAGAAGCCATAATAATACGCCTCGCGTTTGGACTGGAAGATGACAAAGGTAACCTTTGTGGCATACAAAGGTAACCTTTGTACACTACAAAGGTAACCTTTGTCATCTTTAACTCATATTACAAACCATGGCTTTCTATAAGAAGATACGGCAAAAGATTAACGGTAAATGGTATCCGCAGGCGGTGACGGCTGCCGGAACCATGACCACAGACGAAGTGGCAGAGCGTCTGTCGGACGTACTTTTAGAGTATATATGCGACTATCTGCAAGTATATGTACTTTGCGTAGCGTAGTTTTCACTTGAAAAGTAGTAGCTTTGCACCCATGATACAACTACACTCCATCACCAAGTCTTTCGGTGCGTTGCAAGTATTGCGTGGCATCGACCTGCAAATAGCGCGTGGCGAGATTGTGAGCATTGTCGGACCGAGCGGCGCCGGCAAAACCACTTTATTGCAAATCATGGGTACGTTGGACGTGCCCGACAGTGGCAACATTGTCATTGACGACACAGATGTCCGCCGTATGAAAGAGCGCGAACTCTCCGCTTTTCGCAATCGCCACATTGGATTCGTGTTTCAATTTCACCAACTGCTGCCCGAGTTTACTGCCGTAGAAAATATCATGATCCCCGCTTTCATCGGTGGAACCGGGCGAAAAGAAGCCTACGCGGCAGCTATGGAGCTATTGGAGTTTATGCATCTCGCCGACCGCGCCGAGCATAAACCCAACGAACTATCGGGTGGTGAGAAGCAACGCATTGCCGTGGCGCGTGCACTCATGAACCGTCCGTCGGTGGTACTGGCAGACGAGCCTTCGGGTAGTCTCGACACACGCAACAAAGAGGAACTACACCGTCTTTTCTTCGACCTGCGCGAGCGATTGGGGCAGACGTTTGTCATCGTGACCCACGACGAAGGGTTGGCTACACTCACCGATCGGACGATACATATCGTGGATGGGAAGATTGTATAGGAACAAACAAATGATGCAGAATGTCTATCGAAAAACAGTATCACATTATAATATAAGAGAATTAGTAACCCATAAAAACATTGTTTCAAATGAGAAAGAAACTAACTTGTGTAGTGAAGCATGCCGCCTTGTGCGCGGCAGTCTTAGCGTTTGCTGCTTGTGGAGCGACGAGTACCGAGAACAAGACAGTCATTGTAGGGACGGGAAATCCGTACCTGCCACTTTGGGAACACCTTCCCGACGGCGAACCGCGTGTCTTTGAAGATCCGGATAACCCCGGTAAGTATCGTGCCTACATCATTGGCTCGCACGATCTTCGTTTTACGGAATATTGCGGTCCCGACATTCGTATGTGGTCGGCTCCCGTAGAAGACCTGACCAACTGGAGAGATGAGGGCGCCATCTTCACCTATCAGACAGACGGACGATGGGATGTGATGTATGCCCCCGACTTGGTTGAAATCAAAAAGAAGGATGGAACAAAGGAGTATTACCTCTATCCGCATAGTCGTGGACCCGGCAGAGAGGCAATGGTCTGCAAGGGTACCCGCCCCGACGGACCTTTCACGCCGGTCAATCTGACAGAAGACGGCAAACGTACCGTTCAGGGCAGCATCTTGGGATTCGACCCTTCTATCTTTGTGGAATACGTTACCGACCCCAAAGATCCCGACTATAACATTGGATTCCGTGCGTATGGCTTCTGGGGATTCCAACGTTCATCGGCGGCTCAATTGGATCAGAACACGATGTATTCCGTTCGTCCGGGAACCCAAGTGATACCCTATTTTATTCCTGCCAGCTCACCCAGAGGCGAGGTACGCGACCCCAAGGGTACCACATATCCTGCGCTGTACAAAGAGCAAAATCCCAAAGATTTTAACTTCTTTGAAGCTTCTTCTATTCGTCAGGTAGGTAATAAGTACGTTATGATTTTCTCCGGCTATTCAGGACCTGAATACGGATTGGGTAACTCCAATTCGACGCTACGTTATGCTTTCGGTGATACACCGTTGGGACCTTGGCGTAGTGGCGGTGTGCTCGTCGATTCCCGGGGTATCGTTCTCAATCAGGATGGCAGTGGGTTGATAGCTGCCAATTCGGCGCACAATACGCATGGCAGTCTGGAAGAAATCAACAACCAATGGTATGTGTTCTATCACCGTCCTCCACGCGGATTCGGCTTTGCACGACAGGCAATGGTGGCTCCCGTCATCATCCGTTGGGATGAAAAGGCGGTAGCAGCGGGTGGAACAGTGACCATTTCCGGTTATGACCCCTATGCACCCGACAGCATCTGGCAAGCTAAAGCAAGCAACGGTAATACCTACACCGGAGCGGAAGTTACTTCGGAAGGATTCCAAATCTTCGGTCTGGATCCTTATAAATACTACTCCGCAGGATACGCCTGCTATATGTCGAACGGACGTGCCATGCAAGATTCATGGGATATATGGGACAATAACATGGCAGTAGAGATGCAGAACGGCGACATCGTGGGATACAAATATTTCGGCTTCGGCGGGTTAGACAAACCGCAAAAGGGATTGATGCCCTTTGCCGGAACTAAAGAAGGCAACGGCACATCGTTCAATCTCTTCCTCACGGCAGAAACCGACGCTTCCTTCAAAATTAATGTGTGGTTGGACGGACCTTGGGACAACGAGGTATGGAAAGGGAAAAAGATCGGCGAAATCGTCGTTCCTGCCGGAGTAGCCAACAAGGTTACCCAATATACCATAGATGTCGCTGACGTGGTAGACCGCTTGGATAAGAAGCATGCCATCTTCTTGGTTGCTGAAGGAGGCGACGGAGCGAAGCTTTGCTCGCTCGAAGGATTGGGATTCAGTGTTCAAGGAAGCACATTGGGATATCCCGAAGTACCCGAAGTGACGATAAAGGTGGGCGGTAAGAACGTAGAGTTGCCCACAACTCCGGTAAGATCGACCAATGCCAACGGCTATGTCGGGTATGATCAGTACTATGCAGAGTATGCTTTGCCTGCCGGTGCAACCAAAGCTCCCAAAGTATCGGCTTCTTCAAATAATTCGCAGGTCGGGATTGAAGTTACCCAGCCCGATGCTAAAAACGGGAAAGCGGTAGTCAAATTTGATTATAACGGTGTTGTCAAGACCTATACAGTCCAACTGACAGAACAGTAACCCGAATCTGAATAGAGACTTGACACTCCTTTTAGGCACGGATTACGCGGATTACACGGATTGTTCGTCGGGACAGAATCCGCGTAATTCGTGTAGTTCGTGCCTGATTTCTGCTTTCGATATAGATATTTCACAAACTCAAACAAATGATACCTATACCTTGTTAGGTATGGTGTCACACAATTAATTTTTTATCAATATGGCGAAACATAGAGAAAAGAAAGCCGGCAAGCGGATGAGAAAGAAGGAGCTTGCTATCGCATTAATGGACTTCTTCCATGCCCGATCCACAGAGGTGCTCTCGTTGAAATATATATTCGAGCAATTGCACCTCACCACCCATCCGCTCAAGATGCTCTGCATGGACATTCTCGGCGAACTGAAATTAGACGACTACATTACTGAAACCGACAAGAACAAGTATCGCCTCAACGACCATGGCGTAGAGATGACCGGCATCTTTCAGCGCAAAAGCAACGGAAAGAACTCTTTCATCCCCGACGACGGCGGCGACCCCATATTCATTGCCGAGCGCAACTCCGCCCATGCCATGGCGGGCGACCGTGTGCGCATCACCTTCTATGCCAAACGGCGCGGACGTGAAGCCGAAGGTGAGGTGGTAGAGATACTCGAACGCGCCAACGACACCTTCGTCGGAACACTTGAAGTGTCGAAGTCGTATGCCTTCCTCGTAACCGAAAACCGTACCCTTGCCAACGACATCTTCATTCCATGCGAGAAGCTCAAAGGCGGAAAGAGCGGCGATAAGGCTGTCGTCAAAGTGATAGAGTGGCCCGACAAAGCCAAGAACCCCATCGGACAAGTAATTGACATACTGGGACATATCGGCGATAACAACACCGAGATGCACGCCATTCTTGCCGAATACGGCTTGCCTTATACTTATCCCGCATCGGTAGAACGCGCTGCCGAAAAGATTCCTGCCGATATTCCTGCCGAAGAAATTGCCCGCCGCGAAGATTTTCGCAACGTCACCACCTTCACCATCGACCCCAAAGATGCCAAAGATTTCGACGATGCCCTCTCCATCCGCCGCCTGCCCGACGGGCTGTGGGAGGTGGGAGTGCACATTGCCGATGTGAGTCATTACGTCGCCGAAGGAGGCGCTATCGACAAAGAGGCGGAAAAACGTGCCACCTCTATTTATCTGGTCGATCGCACCATCCCCATGCTACCCGAGCGACTCTGCAACTTCATCTGCTCGCTCCGCCCCAACGAGGAGAAGCTGGCTTACTCGGTCATCTTTCGGCTCAACGAGCGGGGAGAGGTGAAAGCGTCGCGCATCGCGCATACCGTTATCAAATCCGACCGCCGCTTCACCTACGAAGAGGTACAACAGACGATAGAGACTGGCAAGGGTGAATACCTCGAAGAGATACAAATGCTCAACAGCATGGCGCAAGCATTGCGCAGCAAACGGTTTGCTGCCGGAGCCATCAACTTCGATCGATACGAGGTAAAGTTCGACATCGACGAGAATGGACACCCCATCAGCGTGCATTTCAAAGTATCTAAAGAAGCAAACAAGCTGGTGGAAGAGTTTATGCTCCTTGCCAACCGCACCGTTGCCGAACAGATAGGATGCGTACCCAAGAAGAAGAAAGCCAAGGTGTTTGTTTACCGCATACACGATCTGCCCGACCCCGAGAAGCTCGACAACCTGTCGCAGTTCATCGCCCGCTTCGGTTACAAGCTGCGCACCACCGGATTGAAGTCGGATGTTTCCAAATCAATCAACCAACTGCTCGATAAGGTGCAAGGCAAGAAAGAGCAGAACCTCATCGAAACCGTATCTATCCGTTCGATGCAGAAAGCATGTTACTCTACGCACAATATCGGTCACTACGGACTGGCGTTCGATTATTACACCCACTTCACATCGCCCATCCGTCGCTATCCCGACCTGATGGTGCACCGGCTGCTTACCCGCTATCTGGCAGGCGGTCGCTCTGCTTCCGAAGTGAAGTACGAAGCTTTGTGCAAGCACTCCAGCGAGATGGAGCAATTGGCTGCCGGCGCCGAACGGGCGTCGATCAAGTATAAGCAGGTGGAGTTTATGAGCGAACGATTGGGTGAGGTCTACGAGGGCGTCATCTCGGGTGTGACCGAATGGGGTCTCTACGTAGAGCTGAATGAGAACAAGTGCGAAGGTATGATTCCCATTCGCGACCTCGACGACGACTATTATGAGTTCGACGAAAAGAACTACTGCCTGCGCGGACGTCGCAAACATCGCATCTATTCGCTGGGTGATGCCATCACCATACAAGTGGCGCGCGCCAATCTGGAAAAGAAGCAGCTCGACTTTGCTTTGGTCGGGAAAAAGAGATAGAGTCGTTGTAGAGCTATATGGACTACAAAATAGGGTGTGCCCCCGAACGGGGCACACCCTATTTTGTAGTCAGGTAAAGGTAAAACCGTGCAAGAGATCACATGCTTAGCGTTTGATAAGCCTGATTTCATAACAACGGGGTGTCATGAATGCTTTGTCTTTTTCTATTCTTACTACGATTTCGCCCTGTTGATATTCGGTAGGAATAGCTATCTCTGTCAGATTGCTTTCGGGGGTGAGCGTGCCCACAACGTTTCCGTTGATGAGGATTCGGGCATCCGTCCGGTTGCCCGGCTGGCACTTTATATACAAGGTGTTCGCCTTTCCGTCGGCTTTCATCCGGTAGCTGAACCATCCGCGGGCAGCGCGCCAATGCCGACCGGTTTCGTCGTCGGCGCCTGTCATGGATTGCTCGGACGCGATGAAATGGTCACTTTCGGGCTGTTGCTCGCCACAAACCACCCTGTCGATAGTGATGGCATCCAATGCCATGCGTTGTGCTTCTTGGCGCGCCAGCTCCTGTTCGTGCTGTTTCAGCTCTTCGGGAGTGACTAACGGGAAGTAGAGCGTGTAGCGACATTCGTGCATACGGTAGAAAGGTTGTAGCGTGAGCTGTTGGTAACGGGCGGGATAGAGATGCGTCAGCGTGTAAGTCAGCGGCTTGTCGGCAACCGGTTGCAGATAGGCAAGCAGGCTGTCGGCTGTGCCTACAAGGGTAGGGGCTTCGGTGAGCGGAAGTCTCGGTCCGTGTGCGATGTGTCCGCCGCGACTTTCGTCGGCGAAAAGACCGGTTTGGTCTTCCTTACCCATATAGGCAGCGAGTACGATGGGACCGTAGGCAAACGAGTAGTTGGGCGAGTGGTCGGGTAACTGTATGGCTTCGAGTTGCATGGGCAGCGACAGTTTCACGGTGTCACCGGCTTTCCACTTGCGGGTCAGGGCTACATAACCCTTCTCGGTTTGCGGGGTGACCGATTGTCCGTTGACGGTCATGCTCCACTGCTTCGTCCATGCAGGCAAGCGGAAGCGGATGGTGAAATCTTGCTGTTGGCCCGAAGCGATGGTGAGCGTGGTGCCTGCTTCGTTGGGGAAATCGGTGCGTTGCTCGATCGTTATTTTTCGTTGTTTCCAGTCGAGTACGCTGGGGATGAAGAGATTCACGTAGAGGTCGCCGTTGTGCTTGCCGTATATCATCTCGCCATAGCGGGCATGGTTCTCCATCCCCGAACCTACACAACACCAGAAGCTGGTTTGCGGCTGTGAGTAGACCCGATAGTGTCCCGAGCGCATGGGTGTGAAGTAGACCAACCCGCCTTGTATGGGGTCTTGGGTGGAGAGGATGTGGTTGTAGAGCGCTCGTTCGTAATAATCCATGTAGTTTGCATCGGCAGAGGTGCGGTAAAGCATGGCAGTCAGTCGCAACATGTTGTAGGTGTTGCACGTCTCCACACCCTGTTCGCTTTGCAACATGCGGTCGAAGTTATCGATGGGGTGGAAGTGCTCGTCGACGCTGTTGCCGCCGATAGACACTGTGCGGTGATCGACCACGTTGTGCCAGAAGTAGTCGGCAGCGCCGCTCCATGCCTTGTCGTTCTCCAAGTCGGCGATGCGTTTAAATCCTATCACCTTGGGTATTTGTGTGTTGGCGTGCATGCCGGTGAGTTTGTCTTCACCGTTCAGCAGCGGTTGCAGTACCAACTGATGCGAGAAGCGGTGCGCCAGCTTCAAGTAGCGGTTGTCGCCTGTGATGGCTGCCACGTCGGCAAAGACCTCGTTCAGTCCGCCGTGTTCGCTGCGCAGCATGTCTTGCATCTGTTCGTCGGTGAGACCGGCAGTGATGTTTATCATCCAGTCGGCGAGCTTCACCAGCATCTGTTTGGCTGTCTCGCTGCCTGCTTCCAGATAGGCATCGCGTAGTCCGGCGTAGGTTTTATGGATGTTGTAGAGTGGCACCCAGTGATCGTTCAGACTGAATGCCTGCGCGCGGATGTTGCCTGCCTGAATCTCTTTCCAGATGGCTTCGCCGCCGGGTGTGCCACACAGATAACCGTCACCGGAGGCGTCTTGTGCCCGTTTTAGTTCGGACAACATGTAGTCCAGCCGTTCTTTGATGCGGGCATCACCCGTTGAGGCATACATATATGCCAGCGCCGAGAGGTAGTGCCCCCCGATGTGTCCGTCCAATCCGGTGTTCTCCCAATTGGGATAGTTATCGGCACGGGGCGGCAGTCCGGCGCCTTTCAGGTAGGGCGCTGCCAAGCGGTCGGCATCTAATCCCAGCAGATAGCATATATCCATCTGTTGGGCGTGGCGAAACGGGCTATCGGTAAGCCTCACTTGTGATAACGGAAATGAATCGACCGTTCGCTGCGTCTGTCCGCCTACCGGCAGACAGAACGTAGCAAACAGGAAAAAAGAAATAATACCTATTGACTTCATAAAGTTCATCTAATAAATTGTAATACTTATGATATGTTATTTGCTTTTAGACCCCCAAAGGTAGTAATATTTTCCATAAGTAAGCATGTTCGTTAATAACCCGGGTTTTGTTTCAGGTTGCCGTTGGTGCGTAATTGCGTGTTGGGGATGGGGTAGAGGTTTCGTGTGGCATCGCTCTTGTCGTGCGAGAACCACGACAGGGTAGTGAAGGCATTGAAGCGCACCATATCTTGGCGTCGACGTCCTTCCTGCGTGAACTCCCATCCCAGCTCGTCGAGCATCCGTCCATACTGAATGATGGAGGTATTGTCGTGCGTTTCGGGCACGAGGTTGTCGCGTCTGCCATAGTCGTATTGGGTACCCGATGCCGACAGTTGTCCGCCGGTCACGATGGCTTTGTCGGGATGGTCGGTGAAGTTGCGTTGGCGCACTTGCGTCACCAAGGTGGCAGCTTCGTCGGCACGCCCCGAGCGGAGCAGCGCTTCGGCTTTCATCATCAGCACATCGGCATAGCGGAAGACGGGGAAGTCGTTGCTCAGGCGGTTGGTAATGCCCATAGCATACTCGAACTTACCCCAGCGCAGTCCGTGTACCTCTTCCGAATCGTCGATGCTGGGCACCACGTTGATGTAGTTGAGGGGCTGTCCGCTCATGGCGCCCATGGTGCAGTTCAGAATGGCGCCCGAGGCGGTGTATTGTTGTCCGGCGATGAAGCACTTGGCGAGGCGTTCGTCGTCGGCGTCAAAGGAGCTAATATATTGCGGAATGACGCACACGCCTCCCCACGGACCGAACTGAAAGTTGTAGGTCTGCTGATTTGCGGGTTGCAGGGTGTACATGTGGTAGTTGAAGTCGTTCCAGCCGGTTACATACGTCTCGTCGAAGGGCAGCGCGAAGATAATCTCTTTGGAGTTTTCGTTGTTGGTGATGAAGACCAACCGTTGTTCGCTCTCAAGCAGATAGTTGCCCGAGTTGATGATTTGGTTGCAGGCATTGATGCAGGCATCCCATTCGGTATTGCTGCCGTCGGAGAAGACTTGGGCATTGAGGTACATCTTCGCCATGAGCGCATAGCCTGCCCATTGGTTGAAGCGTCCGTAGTATTCGGTGTCTACGGCATCGCTCAGCAGCGGCACGTTGGTGGTCAGCTCGCTGATGATGAAGTCGTATACCGCTTTGCGGGTGGCTTGTTCGGGCAAATAGCCGTCGGGTACATCGAATTGGGTCACGAGGGGCACATTGCCGAAGAGGTCGACTAATAGGTAGTAATAGGAAGCACGGAGCACCTTCAGCTCTGCCACGATGGCTGTTTCACGTTCGCCCAAGGCTATCTGTCCCGATTCGATCTGGTAGAGCACGCGGTTGCAGGCGTTGATGCCCACGTAGGTGCGATTCCATGTTTGATTCACTTCATCGTCGTCGGCAGTCCATTTGTGCTGGTGCCACCGCTTGTAGATGCCTCCGTCGACCCATCCGTTGGGGCGTGCGGGCACCACATCTTCGTCGGACGACAACATCTGTGCCCACGCCACGCCGTTCCAGTCGAGAAAAGTCTGGCGCCAAGGGATATAAGCCGATGAGAGGAGCGCGCCCAAGTCGTCTTCGCCCGGCTGAAAACCTTCGGCAACGATGGCGTTATAATTTCTGTCCAACAAGTCTGTACACGACGAGGCAGTACCCAGTGTCAGGGTAGCCATCAGTCCGTATACCATTATTTTCGCTTTCATAATTTCTTTGATTTAATGTAGGATGAATTAAAAGTTGATGTTTACGCCCAACGTAAAGGAGCGCACACTGGGATATTGGTCGCGGTCGTCGTAGCCCGGATTCAGTCCGGAGATGTTGACCTCGGGGTCGGTACCCTTGTAGCCGGTGATGGTGAGTAGGTTCTGACCGGTGGCATAGAGACGCAAGCCCTTGATATACTTGCCTATTTGCTTAAAGTTGTAGCCGATGGTGATATTGTCTATCTTCCAGTAGTCGCCGTTCTCTACATAGTAGCTGTTGAACTCTTCGGAGCAGAGCGAGTTGAGCTGTGCCTTGCCGAAGATGGGGGTGTAGGCAGATTGCAGGCGGTTCCAGTCTTGGCGGCTGAGGTTCTCGTAGAACATGCGTGCCACATTGATAATCTGGTGTCCGAAGGCACCTCGCATCGAGATCGAGGCATCCCAGTTCTTGTAACGGATGGCGTTCTGCCAGCCTAAGTACCACTTGGGTATACCGTTGCCCAACACCTTCTTGTCGGCTTGTGCATGGGTGAAGTCGTCGTAGTTGACACGTTCGCCGTTGGCGTTCTCGTAGATCCATTTGCCGTCGCTGGTAGCGTCTACCACCTTGAAGCCCCATATCTCACCAATAGGTTTGCCCACCTCTACGATATGCGATTCTACCTTGACCGGTTCTTGTATCCAGCCGGTGGGGAACCAGTCTTGCGTCAGTTTGTAGACGTCGTTGGAGAGGCTCACCAACTTGTTGGAGTTGGTAGAGAAGGTGAGTGTAGAGTTCCAGCGCGTGCTTTTGTTGCTCACGGGTACAAAGTTGAGCAGGATTTCCAACCCTCTGTTGCGCATCTTACCCACGTTGGCAAGGGTCGACGTGTAGAGATTGGGCGGTGAGGGTACGGTGTAGTTGTAGAGCAGTCCGCGAATCTCACGGTTGTAGTAGTCGATGCTACCGCTGATGCGTCCGTCGAGGAATCCGAAGTCGAGACCGATGTTGGTTTCGTGCTTCTCCTCCCACTTCAGGTTGGGGTTGGGGTTTTGCGTAGGCGAGAGGGATTGTATCCACCGTCCGTTGTAGAGGAAGTAGAGACCGTATCCCAGCAGAGGCACGCCGCGGAAGGAGGCATTGGGCTGACTGCCGGTGACGCCATATCCGGCACGGAGTTTGAGGTCGCTGAACAGGGTTTGGTTTTTCATGAACGATTCTTGGGTGATGCGCCATCCCAACGATACGGAGGGGAAGGTACCCCACTCATTGTCGGTACCTACCAGCTGGCTGGCGCCTTCGTGGCGCAGGGCTGCCATGAGCAGGTAGCGGTCTTTGTAGTTGTAGTTGAGGCGTCCGAAGAAACCGATCAGGTTGGTTTGCGAGCGCGAGCTGCCCATCGATGCCAATCCCTCTTTCAAAGCGGCACCCTGTCCGATGTTGTTATAACTGTAACTGTCGGTGGGGAAGTTGTAGTTCGATTCACTCTCGCTGGTGTAGTCGGTCTCCTGATAGCTGTAGCCTGCCAGTGCGGTGAAGGTATGTCCGTCGATGGTTTTGCTGTACTGTGCCGTCAGCTCCATCAGCTTCTGCATGTTGGTGGTGGCGCCTAAGGCTGCATATCCGTTGCGGTTGTCGCGAATGGTAGAGATGTTCTCTTTGGTTTCGTAGTAGCCGCGGTTGCGGTGCATCTTGTCGTAGGAGAAGAGCGCTTTGAGTGTCAGCTCTTTGATGGGGTTGACGGTGATGTCGCCGTTGAAGCGGAGCTGTGTGATGTCTTGCCGTCCGTCGGTTTCGTAAATCAGTCCCAGCGGGTTGGCATACTCGAAGATGCCGGGTTGCTCGTTCCACCCGCCTTCGTCATTGTGTATCGGTTCGGTGGGGTTGTGGATGAGCGACTGGCGGAAGATGTAGTTGTTGTAGCTGCCGCCGTTGGATACGGAGGTGTAGCCGGTCTTGTTGCCGATGATGGCAAAGCCGAGCTTTACCTTGTCGTCGAAGAGGCTGTGGCGTAGCTGGGCGCGTCCTTGGAAGGATTCGCGGTCGGAGCGCTTCATGATACCTTGCAACTTGCGGTAGTTCAGATTGACGATGTAGTTGGTCTGCTTGTTGCCGCCTCGCATGGCGATGTTGTGCACATGGCTCAGAGGGGTACGCATGATCTCGTCTTGCCAGTCGGTGGTGGCGCCCAAGTCCCAGGCAGCATCGCGTATGCCTTCGGCAATCTGTCGGCGGTAGTCGGCTGCGGTGAGCATCTCAAGACGTTTGGAGATGGCGGAGGTGCTGAGGTATCCGCTATACTCCACATTGTTGATGCGGTCGCCCTCGGCAGCGCGGGTGGTGATGAGTACTACGCCATTGGTGGCACGCGATCCGTAGATGGCGGCTGCCGAACCGTCCTTGAGTACGTCGATGCTCTCAATGTCTTCGGGAGCTACGGTGCTAAAGTCGCCCGGCACTCCGTCGACCAGTATCAGCGGCGCCGTGTTGGTACCCGAGATGGTTGCCACGCCGCGCAGGCTGATAGAGGTGTTGCCCACCGGATCGCCTCCCGGGTTGGTGATAGCCAGACCGGCAATCTTTCCTTGAATGAGCTGACCGGCATCGCGCACAGCGCCCTTCATGAAGTCGTCGCGCTTGACCGACCCTACGGCGCTGGTCACATCGCCTCTGCGCTGGGTGCCGTATCCAATGACTACTACTTCGTCGAGCAGTTGGTTGTCTTCGCGCAAAACCACACTGATCGAGCTATGACTCCCCACGTTCACCTCTTGCGTGAGATAGCCCACGTATGAAATGGTAAGGGTACTTTGTGGAGGCACCGAGAGCGTGAATGTACCCTCTACATTGGTCACGGTGCCTACCGATGGCGAGTCTTTAACGGTTACCGCTGCACCGATAATCGGCTCGCCGGTTTGGTCTTTCACAGTTCCTGTCACAGTTCTTTGCTGGGCGAAGGTGACCAGTGACAAGCAAGCAAATAAAGTTCCTAAGATGTAATGTTTCATCATGATAGAATTATAGTTAGCCCACTATTGGGTTGTGCAAATGTAAAGAATGAGAAGAGAACAATAGTGGGGAAAAAGCGCTCAAACAGGGGCACCAAATGTATTAAAGCGGCATTTGCAACATTTAACACCCCTATTTGAACTCGGAGCAACCGCATCAAAACCTAAAAGATGACCATCCGCAATCAGGTTTCCGGTTGCGTTGGCTCGACAGGCAACAACGACTTTCGGTACTCGCTGGGAGTGATGCCGAATTCGTCCTTGAAACATTGGGTGAAGTGCTTGCGGTTGAAGTAGCCCAGTGTGATGGAGACTTCGCTGATGTTGCGCTGTTTGTCTTGCAACAATAGTTTGGCGTGCTGCATCTTGACGTGACGAATCAGGTCGAGCGGGGTCTGACCGGTGATGGTTTTCAACTTGCGGGTAAGGGTGGAGCGCGACATGTTCATGTTCTGCGCCAGCTCATTGACACCAAACTGTGGTTCGGATAGATTCTCTTCGATGGATTTGGTGACTTTCTCTAATAACAGCTTGTCGAACGATTCGTAGGCGGGCGTTGTGATTTCGGTTTGCAGGTAGCGGTGCATCTCTACCATCTCCTTGCTGTCCGACCACAACTCCGTGTTCTTGCGTTCCACCCGCTTGACATAAGCATAAATGGCATATAGCAGTATGCCCAGCGTAAGCAATGCATAGATGAAGCAAGCCCACCACGTTTCGTAGAATGCGGGCAGCCGATGTATGACAAGGGTGGTAACGACGTTACTCCACAATCCGTTGGCATCGGTAGCTTTGACCTTGAAACGGTACTTGCCTTTGGGCAGTTGGTTATAAAAGGCGGTGTTGCTGCCGGGGTGGGTGTATTCCCAATGTGTGTCGATGCCTTCTAATTGGTAGGCGTAGCGGGTCTTGCCGGCATAAACAGGGTTGAGCGAAGAAAATTCGATGAGGATATTGCGGTCGTCGGGATGTAAGATGACCGAAGCGGTGGAGTTGTTGCCGTGTTTCCCGTCCAGAAGGATTGACTTGTTCGAGGCGCTGACATTGGTGATATGTGTACGTATCGCTTCGCCCTCGCTCTCCAAGCGGTTGGAGGGGGTGATGGAGAAGATACCCGGAATACCGCCAAAGTACAGCTTGCCATCCAATCCGGTGGTGGCAGCTGTGGGGATGATACGCCACAGCAGCATGTTGGCGTCGGTGGTTTGATAGGCATAAAACAGGTTGTTGCGGGGGTTGAACTCGATGATCTTTTGGTTGGTACTGATCCAAATGTGATTGAAGATGTCGGCAATGACGCCGTTCACCTGATCGCCGTTGAGGTCGCATGCGCTACTGAAGTCTTTCAGCTCTCCGGTATGCGGATAGAAGGCATATAGCCCGCCCTCTTCGCTGCCGAGCCAGAGTGTGCCGTCGGTGGTAAGTGTCAACGAAGAGAATATATGGGTGAAGGGGAATGTGTCGATTTGATTTTCGTCGGGTGATATGCGGTAGATGCCTTTGTCGCCGGTGCATACCCACAGCGCACCATTGGCTGCTTGGGTGATACCGCTCACGTAGCCCAGCGTGTCGCATACAGCGGTCAGCGAATCCGTGGGGTAGTCGTATCGGTAAAGTCCCAACGATGTGCCTATCCACAGCTGTTTCTTGTCATCTTCGTAGAGTACCCTTACGGCATCGTTCTCTCTGTTACCCACCGATACCCGGCGGTAGAAATGCGGCGTCATTCCCGACCGTCCCAGTAGGATGGCGCTCTGTCCGTATTCGTGTGCAATCCATACGCCGTGCGGCACTTGTCGCGAAACGGTCATCTCCTTCACTAGGTTGAGAGGAAGGTGACGTGTTCCGGTAAAGTCGCTGTAGCTGACCAATTTATCGTTTTGCAGGTCGTACAGGCAGACGCCGGTTCGTTCTTGCGAGATCCAGAATATATGGTCGCCGCTGTCTACCAGCGACATGATGGCTGCTTTGCCCTTGGTGCGTTGGTGGATGGCAGGCAGTGCATAGCCGTGTGAAGAATCTTGGGTGAAGCGTACAATGAAGCTGGACTGGTCGAACGCCGATACCCAGAGGTTGCCCTGACGGTCTTCGATGATCTCGTTCAACATCTGATTGGACGCGGGCAGGAGGTAGGAGATGTCTACTTGGTGCAACATGCCCAAGCTGTCTTTGCGGAATGCTATCAGATTATCGGAGGCGGTAGCCCACAAATAACCCGGACCGTTGTCTTGCTGCATGTGAATGACTATATTGTTCGGCTGGCCTTCGATGTTGAGCGGCAGCGGCTGATAGATGTACATGGAATCTTGCGGTGCGCGGGGGTCGAAGCGGACAATGCCTGCTCCCCAGTTGGATACCCAGTAGTAATCTTCAGTATCGTCTTGGATGAGGTTTCCGAAGTAATCTACTTTGATGCCTTGGGTAGGGAAGGGGATAAATTCGTCTGTCACCGTGTCGAGCCTGCACATTACGCCGTCTCGGCGTGCCATGATCAACTCGCCGTTGCGTCCTTGACACAGACCGCCCGCAAAGGTCTCTCTTCCGTTGTCGTTGCGAAGGGTGAAGCATTTATCCAAGGTCATGTTGGCACGGTAGCGCAACAGTTCGCCGGTGACGCTCACCCAGACAGATCCGTCGTCGGTGACATAAATCAGGTGAATCATCTTCCCGCCCAACCGTCCGCTGTCTAACGGAGTGATGTGGTAGTCGCGTTTGTCGATGACGTAGCCCCCCTTGTAGGTGCCGAACCAGATTTTCCCCTCCTTGTCTTCGGCGATGCAGTTGACTAAATTATTGCTGAGCAGTCCGGGTGTATGAATGTCCGAGCGGAAGACATAAATATGATAGCCGTCGTCACGACACAGTCCGTTGACAGTTCCGTACCAGATGTAGCCTTCGCTATCTTGAAAGATGCGGTGGATGGCATTAACCGGAAGCTGCTGCAACGTAGGAATCGTTTGCTGTATGATGTTTTGCGCCTGAATGACGGCAAAAGAGAGATTCAGAAGTAGCAATAAAAACTTGTATCGCATAGCATCGCTATAAATATACGGCAAAAGTAGGAAAGATTGTCGAGAAAACGTGCGTCTCCCAACGGTTTTTATTAGAATATATTTAGGCTCTATAACGGTCTCCCCTCCTGATAGGAGGCATACAGATAGCTTGGATTCTCGTAGTACATGCTGCTGTTGTAATTATCAATCTTCCCGACAATCCACGAGTTGAACACCTCCATCAAGGCATCTACGGGCGTCTTGTGTTCGTTTCGCACCACGTCGTGAATCAGTCGTTGATACACCTTGCCGATGTCCCAATGTGTGGGGATGCTCGATTCTGCCTCGGCAACGTTGTCATACGTACCCGTTTCGATGTGGTACTTTGTGGTCAGTTCATACGTCAGCTTGTCCATATTCTCGCTGTGATACACCTCAGCCAGCTCGTAGATATGCTCCCACCGCTCCTTTCCGATGGCATTGACAACTACCGCGCGCCGGTTCTTCGTCTGCCGCGCGATGTATTCTATCAAGCTGCACACGAAAAACAGGTCATTGAGTTTGGAGTCTTCTCGTCCGTTCATATAGGGGAGGAATTAATGTAAGTCAGACATTTCAGTGCTTCGGGCGTACAGAAGTTGATTTGATGCGTCGGGTGTTTGAACTTCGCCAGCACCCAGAATTGCTCCCTTGTCAGCACACCATTGATAAAGTCGGCAATGTAGTTATACACTTGGTCGTTCGCCATTGCTCCGCTGACGATGTCATAGTCGTGCGGCTTCCCGCTGCGGCAATCAACAATGAAGTCCAGCCATTCGTCGGTCATATTCTCAAAGTCCAACACTTTCAATGTCGGATTGGGCTGATACTCATAAACACTGACAATAGGCGTCTCATATCGCTTTGCCCACTTCTCCGCTTGCGATTTCAGCTCGGTGCAGTAATAGCCAACGCCGAAATCTTTCGTGAACCGCCCCTCAATGATGCGAGGGGTGGGGATGGGGAGGTAACTGCCGTGGTAGAGGGTCATGGGTTAATATGATCTTGTTCCTAATTACAATTTAATGATTCATAATAAATTTTGCTATTTGCTCTTTCAATGGCTTCAAGTCTGTCTTGACCGTTGCCCATACAATTTCATCCTTTATCTGATAATAGCCATGTACCAATACATGGCGCATATAAATAATGGAACTCCAGTCAATTTCGGGATGTTCTTCCTTAAACTCTTTCGTCAGTAAGTAAGCAGCCTCGCCGATAATTTCTAAGTTCTTAATAATGGCAAAACGTAACACCTTGTTGGATTTATATTCCTCAAAAGTGATATTCTTAGTAAACTCGAACAAATTGTCGATCGCTTCAAGGATGTGTAACAACCGAGTTTTATCTTTAACTTTTTCTCTCATATACCAACACCTTATCCCGTTCCACACTCTCTTTAGCAAACTCCTTCACTTGTCCTTCTTCCACCAGATCAACCGCTCGATGGAGCGCCTTTTGCAAGGCGTCTACCATGTGGGCATATTGAAACAAGGTGATGGAGGCATTGCTGTCGAAGCGGACAAGCAGGTCTACATCACTCTCTTTCGTCTCCTCACCACGCGAGTAGGAGCCGAACAGCCATGCCTTTTCAATTGGCAGCGGGGCAAGGCATTGCTGAATTGTATGAAGAAACGATTGCTGCATAGTGTGTTACATTGATAATTATCGCCGCAAAGGTACGCAATAGGACGAAGCAAACAAGTGATGTAATCAATTAATTTGAAATCCGATTTATCCGGTTCATCATCTACCATCACCTCTTCATCACCAGCGGGTATCGCTCCGGATGTTTGAGGCTCTCTATTTCCAAGTCTACACCCAGTGCTTCCCATTCGATGGCGAAGTGTCCGCACATACGAACATTCAGCACATCGGACACGCGGGCATCTTTCAGCCACGGCACGCGGTTGTATGAGACAAAGTAATCGTTGCCCTGTACCGACAACATAATGCCCTGCGCATTAATCATCAATACGCTTACCGATGTGCGCTGCGAATTGCCGCTTAAATTCGTTTCCATATTGCTTTAATAATTGAGTGATTTTCTTTATTTCTTTGCTACCGAATCCATAGTTTTCAGCTAATGCGATCTCGGGTTCTAACCAAAACTTGGCTTCACTATCAGCCTTAAATACATGTATATGTATTCGTTCCTCCTCGTTTGAGAAGATTCTGAAGACATAGCCGTCTTCGCGCCTAAACACAGGACTCATATTACATTCAGATATAATTTGTCGCCACAAATATAGCAACTATATAAATACTAACTTTCATTAGCCTGTACAAAAAGAACAATGCTACCGGCAACGATATTTAGCTCTTCCAGCTATCGGTTACTATAGACATTCGTCAGCCAATACTCGAATGCGGGGTCTTGCAGTTCGATGTGGTTGCCGGGCAGTATATCTATCAAGTCTTTTTCGAGTGCGGCTTTCTTGAGGTTTTTGATGTTGGCGGAAGTGCCCAGTTGGTATCGGATGAGCGCTTCGCGCGAGGAGAAATTGGTTACTCCGTCGGCTACTGCCAGCAGGAAGTTGATTTGTCGAGGGGTCAGCGTGTCGATGAGATTGGAGAAAAGCAGGCTTAGTTGGTCGATGAGGCTGTGGAAAGCTGCGTTTACAATCTCGTCGGTGGCTTCGGATGGGGTACGAAACCAGACTTGCTGACTGAGCTGCTGCGTGTAGTAGGGGTGGTTCTTCATGCGGTCGGCTATCATGCCGCTCAACTCTGCCGAGATGCGCTTGCCGGTATCGGCGAAGCGTCGGCAGATGAACCGGCTCCATTCTTCGCGGGCTATCTTTTGTAAGAAAAGGATGTCGCCGAACTTATAGAAAGGCATTTCGTAGTCGTTAAAGATGTGGAGCAACATGTGTCGTTTGCTTCCGTAGAGGCAATAGCATACGTCGGTGTGCAGTTGCCAATGCGAACGCAGTTTTCGTTGGAACGCCAAAGGTTCGTCGTATTCGTTGATGTTCTGAAACTCATCGAGGCAGACGATGATTCGTTTGCCGGTGTCGCGACTGATGGTCTGCGGCAAATCCAAGATCTCGTCATACGTCATTTTGTTATCCTTGAAATCCAGGCCGAACGACAGTTCGTAGGTTTGTGCCGCATCCGACAGGGTGACTGCCGGCAGCAGCCGTCCCAGATACTTCCGGGCAGAACGGATAAAATCTTCCCAGACGGAGTAGTTCGCTTTTAAGACGGCCATCGCATAAGTTTGATAGAAGTGCTCTTCGGTGCGGCAGTTAAAGATGTCGACTTGACATACCCGGATAGAGCGGTCTGCGGCAAGCCGTTGCACGACCTTGTTCACTAACGACGTCTTTCCCCAGCGACGCGGAGAAATAATGACCGTGTTTACCCGTCCGGACAGGCTCCGAAATAGCTGCTCCTGCTCTACTTCCCTGTCGGTGAAATCTTCTTTGTCGGCGATGCGTCCGTACACAAAAGGAGTATTTATCATCATAATGGTGCAATTGTTCGCGCAAAGGTACGCAATAGGATGAAGCAAACAAGTGATGTAATCAATTAATTTGAAATCGATCGATTTCAAATCAATTGATTACATCGCCGCCAAAGGATGCGGCGAATAGCCGCCCTATTCGCCGCATATTTTGCGGCGAATAGATGGTTGGCTCAAAGAAACGCGCTACATTTGCACACGCAGAGAAATTAAGAAACAAGAAGTATATGTATATCTATCAACGTGAAAATTGGTGGCAGTTCCGATGGAATGCCGACCGTTTGGTGGCATTGCTCGGACGTGTCCGCCATCTGCAAGGCAAGTTGTTGGGGCAGATGAGCGGCCTCGGCTTTGAACTTCGGGATGAGGCCTTACTTGCCACACTGACGGAAGATGTGCTGCGGTCATCGGAGATCGAGGGCGAAATCTTGAATCGGGAGCAGGTGCGCTCGTCCATCGCGCGGCGACTGGGATTAGCCACATCGGGGCTTGTCGATTCGTCGCACCACATAGACGGTGTCGTGGAGATGATGCTCGACGCCACCCGCAGATACGCCGAACCCCTGACCAAGGAACGTTTGCTGGGTTGGCATGCCGCTCTCTTTCCCGATGGCTACAGTGGCATGTACAAGATAGAGGTAGCCCGTTACCGTAGCGGAGAGATGCAGGTCGTTTCGGGCGCCATGGGGAAAGAGCGGATACACTACGAAGCCCCCCAAGCCAAGGAGGTGGAGCGCGAGATGGCGACTTTCCTTGCGTGGCTCGACGCCGAGAGCGACGCGGATCCGGTGGTAAAAGCTGCCATTGCCCATCTGTGGTTTGTCACCATACACCCTTTTGACGACGGCAACGGACGCATCGCCCGCGCCATAGCCGACATGCAGTTGGCACGCAGCGACGAGAGCGATCGGCGCTTCTACAGCATGTCGGCGCAGATACTCAAAGAGCGGAAAACCTATTACGACGTACTGGAAGCGGTGCAGCACGGCAGCGGCGACATTACGCCGTGGCTGGAATGGTTTCTGGCATGTCTGGAACGCGCACTGCTCGGCAGTGAAGCGATCTTGCAGTCGGTGTTGCGCAAAGCCGCCTTTTGGGAACGACATCGAGACACTCCCCTCAACGACCGCCAACGCCGAATGATAAACCGACTGATAGACGGCTTCACCGGCAAACTCACCTCTTCCAAATGGGGAAAGATCACCAAGACATCGACAGACACCGCCCTTCGGGATATTCAAGACCTGATCGATAAAGGTATGCTGCGCAAAGAGACAAGCGGCGGACGCAGTACGAATTACGAGTTGATATGAAAATGCACAACTCGTTAGCTCAGACACTCGTCCGTGCTTTTATTCGCAACGTGGTTGAATACATCATGCACGCAGGCTATCTGCTCGGCCTCTTCGGCGCGCCGCAAGCCGATGCCATCCGGTGGGCGTGCGGGCAGTTTGCCGACTACCTCCCCGCTGCCTCGACCCAAAGAGAACGATGTTCGCAAAAACAGTGCAAATATAGGCGAAATTGAGGAATTTATCAATCAAGAATACGCTTTTCTTTTCGATACGGTGAAACAAATTCAACTCGGAGGAGTTCGACACCATGACCCTTGCCGAGATGAACGTGCTCAAGGCGTTGATCACCGAAGCCACCGTCAATGAGCAGTTCCTCTCCGACCCCACGGGCAACCGCCGCTTCGCACCCTTCACATTCGCCGCCGAGGGCATTGACGACCCCCGCACCATCGACTTTCAACATGCGGGGATGTTCGTCACGGCAACCGATATTCCGGAGCGAATCAATGTGGGGGTGAAGATAGTGCTGAGTACGAAGAAAATCGGGATGGTGATGAAGAGATTGGGGTTTGAGAAGATTACAAAGGGTAAGTATCATACTATCGTATATCGAGTTGTGGAGTATACCTTGGAGGAGATTTCAGCCAATCGACGCACAGCAGAAGAATTGACTAATATAGATTATAAACTGCCGTTTTGAGATAGTCTGTGATTCTCAATAAGGCGAGTAAGGCGAGTAAGTGTTTTCAAACTTTATAAAATTATATATGTATATGTGTATATAAGCACTATAGTATCATATTCTTCTCGCACGAAAATATATAAGTTTATAAAACAC
>JAISIN010000033.1 GCA_031262085.1 Prevotellaceae bacterium | reverse complement strand
ACCACTTTGCGTAGTTGGCGGATGGCCATTAACGCTTCGGAGGGGTTGAGCGTAGTCTCTTCGGAGACTAATTCCGCCACCTCGGTCTCATCCAGTTGCTTGGTTGTGTTTTGCACCGGATACCATTTGTATGGATCCTTTGGCTTTTGCGGATTGTACCGTCGAACGGCTTTAATCAAAATACTCATTTAGGTTATAATTTTTAAAAAACATGATCCCCATGCCTTCGTGACATGGTTCGGGGGGCACAAGTCGCAGAAGTATTTTCGGGCAGATGCCCAACTTGCTTCGGTTACCCGTACAACCATTCGTCGATAGTTGCACGACTTTCAGCTGATAGTTGTACGACCTTCAGTTGATAGTTGTACGACTTTCAACCGATAGTTGTGCAACTTTCCAGAGAAAGTTGTGCAACTTCCATACACATAGTCGTACGACTTTCAAGAATGAGTTGCTTAACCCTCATGCAAAGGTAGCACAAATGTTTTAAATTCGGAGACTTTTCAGCAGATGATGGATTCATAACGAAAGTAAGCGATGAATCAGTGTGCTAACGTCAATGTTGCTGTGATTTGCTTTTGGGCAAAAAGGCAGGTAAAAGCGAAGTTGGAAGAAAAAAAAGCCCGACTACCTGTTCTCCTCTGCGTACAATCCATATCATACGCGGAGGGAAACAGGTAGTCGGGGCTTATGAGATGCTTAAACTGTGAGATGCTTAAAAGGAGGTGTGTTACGGGAGCAGGCAGACTTTGTTCAGGATAACGAGATCGCCTTGCAGCACCAATGCGGTGGTCGACCAGGTGTCGGCTACGTTGAGCAGCACATTCAGGCGGGCGGCATTCAGCGATATTTCGTACCTTACATTTGTTCCTTCGGCTCCGGGTATTCCATCTACGCTGTCACCTCCCGGCGTAATGATGCCGAAATCGGCAGAAGCCCAGTTGGCATCATTGATCTGGATCTGGAACCATCCACCCGGCGTGGTCGTCGTGTAGTAGATGATCAACTTGGAGCTTTCCGTCAGGTTCAGCGAGGCGAAGTCTGCCAAACCGCCGCCTGCAATGGTGCGGTAGATGCGCTGTGCGTTGCCCCAGTTGCTGATGTCTTGAGGACCTTCCCACACCGTTATTTCCGGACTTTGTACCTTGATGGTGCTTTCGCTCGTAAACGTCTGTCCGGTGTAGGTGACCATCGTGACATGATAGTCGGCATAGGGTGTGGCTTGCGGAACCTGCAAGGTGACGGATGTGGCTGTGCGTTCATCGTAGTACGCTACCTTGTTATCGCCGAAATAGAACGATTCTACGTAGTTGAGGTTCTTTCCTGTGAGGGTAATCATGCTTCCCGGTGTAGTTGCTTCGGGCATGGTGGCAATGACGGGGTCGGTCGCCGGTTTGATCGCTATCGTTACGTCGGTGTCTACGGTTGTCGTGTTGATCAACGTCAGTTGCGGGGCAGAGGTCTCGGCTACGGTCGGAACGATGAATGTCAACGTGTTGGCATCTATGATGTTCTCCGCAGTGATGTCAACGGTCGTTGCTCCTTCGCCGGCAAACGTCACCTGCGTGACCAGGTCAAGGTCGGTACCGGTGAGGGTCACGGCTTCTCCGGCAGGTACCGGTGTGGGGCTGTATCCGGTAATGGTCGGCTTCTTCGTTGCAATGGTTTGTGTGAGCATGAAACCGCTGGCGGTGTTGAAGATCAGGTCGCCGTCTTGAGCCGAAGCGGGCAGCGTTGCGGTCAGTTCGGTCTCCGATTGCGAATCGGGTGCAACGCCGTCGGCTCCGACAAACGTGAGGGTCGTTATCAAGTCCAGGTCGGTACCGGTAAGGGTGATGATGTCGCCCGGACGCAGGTCGGCGGCAGGGGCAAGCGCCGTGATAGCCGGCTCTACCAGGCTGAACGGCATCGCTGCCTCAATGCCCGAGTAGGCAATCACCGTTGCCGCAGCCTTTCCGTCTGCACCGAGCTTGGTGTCGGCAGGAACGGTTACGGTGAATGATGTGGCGTCCGGCTCCTCTACCGGCACCGAGATGCCGCCGCTGAAGAGCACCGATTCAATCAGGTCGAGGTCGGTACCTTTGACGGTCAGCTCAGCGCCCGGCTTCACCAATGCGGTCACTTCCGTCACTACCGGGGCGGTGATGTTGGCTTGCAGGTCGCCCGAGTAGACCTCGAGCGGGATCTCGGCGCCGTTGGATAGCTTGATGACACCCGACTTGGCTGCAATGGGCACCGTGACCTCTATCTTATACCGGGTATGCGTGAGCAGTTTGTCTGCCACCACATTGTCGGCAAATACCACCTGCGACATCAGGTTGAGATAATCGCCTTCGACGGTAAATGTATCGCCTGCTTTCACCCGGGTTGTGGTGATGCTGCTGATAGAGACAGGTTCTTCGAACGACAGGGGTGTCTCGGCTGTTATCTCGCCTTCGGGTGATTTCACTACCGGATAGCCCGGTTCGGCATCCTGCGGAATGGTGATGCGCACCTCCGTCTTCTCTTTGGAGACGAAGTCGGTGATGTCGCCTGCGCCGGGCAGGCTGATGGCAGTTACCTTGTCCATGTTGTCGCCGATGAAGCGAAGTTCGCCTCCGCGCAGGGCAGGGCTGGGTCCGTAGGCTTTCAGCGCTACCTTTCCGCTGCCCATCTGGCTCGTATTGAGTGCTTCTTGCGTCTCGCCGCATCCGGTCAGGGCAAAGTTGCCTGCCAGCAGGGCGAGAGACATTATACAGGTATATATCTTCTTCATAAATAGATGCTACATTAATTATTTATTCACATTGTCGCTTATTCCATGCTGATGACACGGATATTGTCGAGAAGGATGACCGGACTGCATTCCGAGCCTCCGGCGTAAGCCTCCGCACCAAAGTTGTGCAAGGCGATGCAAAGGTTGGAGTAGGACGAGGTCAGAGCAATCGCCGCGCCGCTATTGGAATACTTGAAGTCTGTCAGCGGGATGGTTACTGTCTCCCAGCCGTCGGTCACGTATGGTCCCGCAGCCTGCCAGGGAGCATAGAACGCTCGCGGATGTCCGCCTGCACCATCCCAAAGACAGTTCTCCGCATCGCCCGGCGGGGTGAAGAATATGCTAAAGGGAATCGCGCTCCATGGCGTCAGCACATTTATATCAAACTTCAATGCAGCCACTTCAGGGTCGAAAGAGAACATCGGGTTGGGTATGCCGCTATTGGGATTGTTCGTATCGGCAGAACTCCAGATATTGACATTCCAGCCGGTTGTGTAGGACGTGGTGCCGGTGATAGAGATCTCCTTGCGCACGTAGGTGCCCGAAATCGCTAATGCCGGATCGTTTTGCAGCTCCTGCGCCGAAGGACGTCCCCATCCACCGACATATCCGGTTCCGCCGTTCTCTGTCGGTTCAAATCCCGTAATGAACTGAACCTTTTCGGGGTCTCCGTCGCGGAAGAGCGTACGATACGAGCGGGTGTTGCTGCCATACGTACTGGTCACGGTGACGTAGCCGCTTACGTCGGCAGGCGGGGCGATGAACGACATCGTTGTCTTCTCGACATGCGTGATGTTTTCGTAAGGTACGGTGTAGTTGCCTATCGTCACGGAGATGTGCGCATTGGGATAGTCGAGCAGGTAGTCGCCGATCAACGTAACGGTACCGCCTTCGGGCACGTTGTCGCAGTATATTCTGGAGATAATGGGATTGGGTATCTGCGTTACAAAGTCGTATCCCACCGTATCTTTCTCTTCGGTCACCATCCAGATCTTATTGCTGATGGCATCGGGCAATGTTTGGGGCACACTGACGATCAACGTGTTCTTGGTGATGAAGTTGATATTGAGTGTTGCCTTCACATCGTTGAAGAAGAGTTCTTGAATGCTGGTCAGATTGTCGCCTACCAAGCATACGGTACTGCCCATATAGGCGCCCGTCAGTAATGAGTCGGCTTTGGCTGCGTCGGTAGGGCGTACATAATAGATAGTGGGCTTACCGCCGGTCATTTCGTATTTGCCTGTATAGTCTTCGCAGCTTGTCACGGCAAAGCCGACTGCTGCCAACAGGCAAAGCATTATTTGGTTGAATCTATTTTTCATATCTGTCGGAGTATTAATTGTAGGTGTATTGGCTGATGTCTACATCCTGCGGCTCTTCCTTGAGATGTGGGTTCATCTGCAAGTCGGTCTCGGGGAAGGGGATGGTGAGTTGGTCAATGGTATAGGGCTGACCGGTAGGCTCCTGATCGTTGACGCGGGGGATCATCAAACCGTCTGCACCTGCGTAAGGAGCGTCGTTGCTCGATTTGTAATAGTCGCTTAATCCGATATAGTTCTTACGGTTTTGTGCATTCAAGCGAGTAACCGCATCGTCGGGCTTGTAATAGCTCAAGCGTACAAAATCGTACCAGAAGTCGGCTTCGCCGGCAAGCTCCAGACGGCGTTCTTTAAAGAGATCGTCGAAGGTAATGGAGGTCTTGGTGTCGACACCGGCACGGGTACGCACGGCATTGAAAGCGCGCAGTGCCGTAGCGTCGGTGGTCGATTCGCTGTTGCCTAAAGTGGCTTCTGCCAATATCAGATAGACATCTGCCAAGCGCAGGATGTGGGTAGCCAGTCCGGTCTTCATCTGTCCGTTGGGGGTACCGATTTCGGCTTCATGGTCGGCGTTGTCGCCTACCAGATGCTTGACGGCGTTGGCTCCGGTAGAACTGTCGAAGCTGTTCAGCACGTCGCGGCAGTACATCGTCCAGTCGAATCCGTCGGAGAAAGTCACGGTACCGCTACCGTCGGATTTGGCTTTGGTAGGATGGTCGCGCCAGAAGCTGGGACATCCGTTACCGTCGTACACATCGCCGTACATCATCATCACGTTCTTGCGACGTCGGTCGTAGTTGTTGCGTGTCTTCTTGGTGGCATCTTCGCCGAAGGCATTCTGCAAGTCGATCGACGGACCTACCCAGTTGCCCCATGCGCCGCCGCTGCCGTACTCATCGAAGCCGGCCAACGCCAAGTCGGATTGCAGGGAGTTGTAGGCCGTCCAGTAGTTGTCGCTGGCTACCACCCACCGCCAGCTGATCAACGCTTCGCGGTTAAAGTTGCCACTGCCTCGGAATACATCGGCATAGACCGGTTCGAGCCAGTAGTCGTAGTGGTCGGCAACCATCTTGGCATACTTGGCAGCTTGGTCGAGGTCTTCCTGATTGCGACTGCCGCTCATGCCGTAGCCCGACTTGGTGAGGTAGACCTTTGCCAGCAATCCGTAGGCAGCATATTTACCTACGCGCCCTTGTTCGGGGGTTTCGGGCAGCCATTCGACGGCTTTCTCCAAGGTCATAACGATATAGTCGTACACATTATTAATCTTGGCGCGATAGAGCGAGCTGTACTGTCCGCTTTCCAGCAACTCGCTGTTGTTGTGCACAATGGGCACAGCGCCATAGATGCGTACCATGTAGAAATAAGCCATGGCTTTCCACAACAGTGCTTCGCCTTTGGCAGTGTTGCGTCCCACCTCGGTAGAGGTGCCTCCGGCATAGCGGTTGATGTTCTCGATCACCGTATTGGCGCGCGCGTTTACTGCCCAGAGCGAAGCCGACATGTTTGCCATCTGGTCGTCTACGGTTCCGTCTTTGAGCGTCAGTTTCCAGAAACCGTTGCTACCCATGTAGAGATTGCCCGACATGGTTTCACCTACCTGTATCCAGCCGCGGAAGAAGTCGTACCAAGGCACGGAATAGAGGATGTTGGCAGCTTGCAGGCATTGCTCGTCCGACTTATAGAAGTCCGACAAGGTATAGCTGGATTCGTCGGGGCGATTCAGGAAATCCTCGCAACCGGTTAATCCCAACGTTACGGCTGCCATGCACACAACGGGCAGCATCTTGAGTTTTTTTGTTATATTGTTCATAATGATCAGTCATTGAGGGTTAGAAGGATATGTTGGCTCCGAAAGAGACGGTACGGGGCGACGGATAGCGTCCCATATCAAATCCGAAGGTATAGCCCGTCGCATCTTGTGCGTTGGCGCCTACTTCGGGGTCGAATCCGCTGTATCCGGTGAGGGTGAGCAGGTTCTGCACGTTGCAATAGACGCGGATGTTTTCAATGCCGGCTTTCTTCAGCCAAGGCTTGGGCAGTGTATATCCCAGCATGATATTCTTTACGCGCAGATACGAGCCGTCTTCGATGTACTTGGTGCTGATGCGGGTATTGTTGTAAGGCAATCCTTGTCCGGCACGCGACATTTGGGTATTGGGGTTGGATACTACTACGTTGTCTACATCTTCAAACCAGTTGTTGATGGTTACGCCGTAATCATTGGTGATGGGGTAGACCTTATTGGCATCAATGGGCACCAACTTGGCATAATCCATGGCGGTGCGGAGTTGGTTGGTCCAGTATCCCATGCCGGTGAGTTCGCGTCCCAAGGCATTGAATACGTCGTTGCCCACGCTGCCTTGCAGGAAGATGGTGAGGTCGAAGCCTTTATAGCTAAAGGTGTTGTTGAAACCGAAGGTGAAGTCGGGCAGCGGGTTGCCGATGATGGTGCGGTCGCCGGTGTCGATCTTACCGTCGCCGTTCAGGTCGCGATACTTGATGTCGCCGGGGAATACCGTAGAGTAGCGGTTAAAGCCGTTGGGGAAGGATTCGCCTTTCAGATGATTCATAATATCTGCTTTATCCTTGTACACACCGTCGGCAATATATCCGTAGAACTGGAAGAGCGGTTTGCCTACTTGCGACAGCGAAACTACGTCGCTCCACTGTCCATACCCCTCGATGGCAGAAGCATCGGTGCCCGAAAGCGCCACTAACTTGTTGCGGTTGAAAGAGATTTGGAAGTCGGTGTCCCACGTGAAGTTGCCGGTCAGGTTGTGTGTGTTGAGCGAGATTTCGAGACCTTTGTTTTCAATCGTACCGTAGTTACCCATCGGAGCTGTCAGCGCCGAGTTGGCATTACCGCGCGATCCGAAGTAGGTGGGGAGCTGCAAACGCATCAGCAGGTCGCTGGCACGTTTGTTGTACCAGTCGATGGTCAGGTTGATGCGGTCGTTGAGGAAGCTCAGGTCTAATCCGATGTTCCATTGGTTCTGTGTCTCCCAGTGCACGGCGGGGTTGGCTATCTGCGACTGCTTGTAGGCTTGTCCCAATCCGGTGGGGAAAGCCGAGATGGTGGCGCCCCACAATCCCTGTCCGATATTGGCGTTACCGGTCTGTCCCCAACCTACACGAAGCTTTCCGTTGTTGATGATGTTGCGTATCGGCTCCCAGAACTTCTCGTTGCTGAATCGCCACGAGCCTGCCAGCGAATGGAAGGCTGCCCAGCGGTTGTCGGGACCGAAAGCCGACGAACCGTCGTAACGGAACGTATAGGTGAGCAGGTAGCGATCGTTATAGTTGTAGGTCTCGCGGGTGAAGAAGGATGCCATGGTGCCGTCGCCATATCCGTCGACGAAGGTCTGGTTGTCTTCGGCAGCGATGCCCGGATTCTGTACGACGTTGCTGCCCAAGTCCAAGCCGCGCACACGCAGATAATCCCAGTTGCTCTCGGATGCTTCCTGTCCCACCATGGCGGTAAAGGAGTGCTTGCCTATTTGACCGTTGTAGGTCAGGTAGTTTTTCAGGTTCCAATACGTATTGTTGTTTTTCTGCCATGCCATGGCGTTCTTTTCGCGTTTCACGCCTCCGCCGAAGTCGTAAGTAGGTTGCCATGCCTTACTGTCCGACCATCCGAAGTCGTAACCCAGCTCGGCGTGCCACGTCAGTCCTTTCACGAAGGTGATGTCCCAGAAGATGCTTCCGTTTAGTTTCTGACGTTTGAGCGTGTTGGTGTCCAAGCTGGCAATGGCAATGGGATTCACACGGGTATATCCCTCGCGTACTTGCGAAGCGAAGTTGCCTTCGGCATCGTAAATAGGTATGTCGGGCGGTGTTTGCAGCGAGTAGGTGAGGATACCCTGCGTACCGTCGGCTACGTTGAGGTGCTCTTTGGTTTGCGAGTACATCACGTTCACACCCAATTTGAACCACGACTTGAGCTGTGCATCCAAGTTCAGACGGCCGGAGAAGCGGTCGAAATCGGTTCCGATGATGGTACCGTCCTGATTCATGTACGACCCCGAGAAGTAATACTTGACCTTGTCCGATCCTCCTTCGGCCGAGATGGTGTGTTGGTGCATCAAGGCGGGGCGGAACACGGCGTCCTGCCAGTTGGTACCGGCTCCCAGTAGCGACGGGTCTTGATATTCGGCAGTAGCGGTAGAGCCGCCGGTCGTAGCGGCGATGGCTGAACTGTATTCGGCATATTCACGCAAATTCATCATATCCAAGCGTTTGTACTGCTCCTGTACGGCAACCATTCCTTCGTAAGTAAAGCGAGCTTCACCGGCTTTACCGCGTTTGGTAGTAATAAGTACGACACCGTTGGCTCCCTGCGCGCCGTAGATGGCTGTGGCAGAGGCATCTTTTAAGATTTCCATCGAAACAATGTCGGAAGGGTTCAGGTTTGACAAAGGTGAAATGGCACCGGCGCCGTTACCCAAGTTCAGACCGAGTGAGTTGCCGGTAGTCGAGCCTCCTTGCCAGATAACGCCGTCGATGACATAGAGCGGCTGCGAGCTGGCATTGATAGTGGCTTGTCCGCGGATGTTGATCGACATAGACGAGCCGGGGGCGCCCGAGGTCATGACCGAGGTCACACCGGCTGCCTTACCTTGCAAGGCTTGGTCGAGGTTCGTGGCAATACTGCTTTTGAGCGCTTTTTCGCCAACGGAGACGGAGGCGCCCGATAGGTCGCTCTTCTTCATTGTACCGTAGCCTACGACTACAACTTCGCTGAGCATCTCTACATCTTCGCGCATAGCTACATTCACCGTCTTCTGACCGGTTTGTAAGGTGATTTCTTGTTCTTTGTATCCAATGCTGGAGAATACCAGCACCGGACGTCCGGCAGGTACACTCAGGCTGAATTTTCCATCCATATCTGTGATGGTGCCGTTCGATGTACCTTTCACTTGAACAGCGGCACCTATCATGGGAGAACCGTCGCCGGCATCGGTAACCCGACCGGTAACGATGTTCTGTTGTGCCACTAAATGACTACTCAGGAAGAGTGTCAAAAGAAAAAGTAAACAGTTCTTCATACATTTTTTATTAGAGCTAACTAAATAATTTTATTAAAGACAAAGGTAATCGGGTTCATAAAGGCAAACAAGTATAATTTTATCCGTAACTAATACTATTTTCACAAAATAAAAAAACGTAAAACAAACGAACGAATTGTTAATGCAAGCAGGGTGAAAAGGGCGATGTAAACATTGCGGGCGGTGCCGACATCTATACAGCGCAGCAAAGCTGCCAAAAAGAGATAGTAAAGAATCATATCCGCTGTGTCGATCTGCTGTCCCGTTATCGACGCCCAAGGTAATTGTTCGATCCAACGGAGTGAATGATTTTGCAGGTTGAGTAACGTGTCAAGAAGCCAAACTGCCCCTTGTTGCAGTGGCGTTAGGAAAGGAGACAACAGCAACATGACAATGGCTGTGCACAGACAGAGGGTAACCAAGGGGATCATCCACAGATTGGTGAGCAGGAAATAAGTGGGGAAACGGTGGAAATAGAATAGTACCAACGGAGCCGTACCTATTTGTGCTGCCGTCGATACGGTAAGCAGACCTGCCGGATAGCGAAGCAGACGTCCGGCAAGCTGGTTGTCAGCAGGCAGCGGTAGCAACCGATGCAGGCGGGGCTGAATGAAGTGGATGGAAGCCACGGCGATAAACGAAAGCTGAAAGCCTACATCGAACAGCCAGAGCGGACAACACAGCAACATCAGGAAGGCAATTGCTGCTAATATATTTATGGTATAGGGACGGTCGAACGATAACTGCGACAACGCCAGCAGCGAGAACAGGATGACCGAGCGCACCACCGATGCCGACAATCCGGTGAGGAGGGCGAAGAGCCACATCACCGGCAGAACGATCAACAACGTGCCGACGATACGTACCTTCCGTTTCTTGCCCAACAGGGCGATGCACAGCATATACAGGATACCTACATGAAGCCCCGAGAGCGCCAGTACATGAGATACACCGGCTACGGTGTATGTGTTGCGAATCTCTTCGCCGAGTTCTTCTTTCTCCCCTACGGTCAGGGCTGAAAGCACTCCTAAATTATCACCCCCGAAACCTAATCGGCGGTAGTAGTTTACGATCTGTGCCCGATAGTCGCGTGCTCGTTGTGACAGGGTGCGGGTAGAATCGTGTCCGGCTTTCTGCCAGCAGTCGGAGGCTACGAAGGCTGTCGCACTCACCCCTTTGCGTGCAAGATAACGCGCATAATCGAACTTGTCGAAGTTGTGAGGTGGTTCGAGGCGGGCATGTATCCACAAGCGATCGCCCCTCATCAGCGCGTGGGCGGCAGAGTCGGGCGACAGATAGAGTAGCAACAGCTTCCGGGTAGTTGCCTCTTCGGCACGGCACATCACGCTTCGTGCTTTCTGCTCCGGTTGAGCTACGAGCGTAACGCGATAGACGGCATTTCCGGATGAGGCGGGAGGGTCTGCCCGATGTAACTTCTGTTCGCACAGCATGGTGCCGAGCATCCAGCAGAAGAGCGCTGTTGCAAGGGTAAATAGCGGGCGGAAGCGTATCGTTCGGGCATAGCGGTGTGCTGCCAGCAGCAGCAGAAAGCCCGAACAAAAAAGCGTAACAGGGGCATCAGGGAGTACTGAAGCCCGGTGGGCGAAGTAACAAGCATCGCCACAGACTATTCCTCCTGCCAACGCCACCAGTAGCAGCAGGAAGGGGTATCGCTGCAGTATGTCGCGCAAAACAAGCGGGTTTTTAGAGTCTCTTTAATGCGTGAATGGCTGCTGTCGGGTTGGGCGCATGAAAAACAGCACTGCCTGCCACCAATACATCGGCACCTGCTTTCAGTAGTAAGGCGCCGGTTTCGAGGTTCACCCCGCCATCGACTTCTATCAGTGCTTTCGAGCCGGTCTGTTCTATCAGTTGACGCAGTTGGCGTACTTTTTCAAGGGTATGTTCGATGAAACGTTGACCGCCAAAGCCGGGGTTGACGCTCATGATTAGCACCATGTAGACATCGCGGATGATGTCGGAGAGCATGCTCACGGGGGTGGCAGGATTGATGGTGACTGCGGGTTGCATACCGGCTTCGCGTATCTGCTGTACGACGCGGTGCAGATGGGGGCATGCCTCATAATGCACGTTCATGGTGTGTGTGCCTAATGCTTTCACCTCGGCAATGAACTTTTCGGGTTGTACAATCATCAGGTGTACGTCGAGTGGCTTGAGGGTGAGGTCGGCTACATATTTCAATATCGGAAAACCAAAAGAGATGTTCGGCACAAAAACGCCGTCCATCACATCGAGGTGTATCCAGTCGGCTTCGCTACGGTTTAGCATCTCCATTTCGTCTGACAGGTGAGCGAAGTCTGCCGACAGGAGTGAGGGGGCTATGATAGGGTTCATTCTGAATAATCTGGTTTTTATGGGTTATCTACAATCTCTTCACACGTCACACGCTCCCACGTCTTGAATTGCCACAACAGCAAATGGAGCTGCGTACCCTCTGCCAGTCGGCGGGCAATCTTATCTTCGCTATATTGGAGCAGTTGTGCCCGTCCGGAGGTGCGTTGTGCCTCCATTTGGGCTTCGGTAGCATCGGCTTTGGCATATTTCATCTCGATGAGGTAGCTGTGTGCGATGTTGGGGTAGCGACTTTTGTCGGGTAGCAGCATGAAGTCGCTGAAGCCGTAGTTCATTTCGAGTTCGGGCATGAGCAGATAGTAATTGGCAAGCGAGAGGTAGGCTTTGAC
>JAISIN010000037.1 GCA_031262085.1 Prevotellaceae bacterium | reverse complement strand
GGACGCACCGACCTGCTCATCCGCAAACCGCTGACCGACGGCTACGGTGGTCCCGTACAATACATCGTACTCGAGCTGAAAATCAAGCGTGCCAGCGTACCCAAGACCATCGCCCTCGGTTTGCAGCAAACCACCGAGTATATGGACAAAGCCGCCCCCGACGCCGAAGGGCACTTCATCCTGTTTAACCGCGACAAGAGCGCCACGTGGAGCAAAAAAATCTGGCACCGCAAAGAGACCTACGGCGGACGGACGATTACAGTGTGGGGGATGTGAAGTCAATTAACAATGGTGAAAGCAAATGCAGAGTATGCTGTAACGTAAGGTATGTTACATACACAACAAAAAATGTTACGTGTGGAACAGTCAAAATGGCAGTAAACATTGTACGATAGCTTGCCCTCGAGTTCAAAGGGAGATCTACATCAAAACAAAGGGAGATCTGCATCAGTTCAAAGGGAGATCTGCATCAAAACTCCCTGAAATAATCATCAAAACTCCCTTTGATTTTTTACTTATCAAAGGATGTTGTACACAGATCACAAGGACAAAAAGCACTTTTTTATCATTGTACTATATATTTTTCAGGAAAATATTTGTTATATGAAAACAAATATATAATTTTGCCACACGAAACGTTAGTTTTTAATAGCATATACCTTCGCTTGTATCTTTCACATACATGTTAACAAAGTGAATAACCGTACAAGATTGAAGGCTTTCAGCATCTCGTATTTTGAATAATTAGTTTTTAGTTTGTTAATTTATAATTGGTTAGTAGTAACACTGCAAAAAAGCAAGCAGACATCTAAAAATTGCTACGCAGAAGTAGTCTCAAGGGAGGTCTCTATATCCAAAACAGAAAGTGCAAAAAGGAGTTTTTGTACGCCCCATCAGAGGTTTCTCTCTGATAGCTTAACTTTAATCGATAGTTTTCTTTATTTATTCCCCAAATAAAGAAACAACAGCGGGATGGGTTCGTGAGAACCCATCCCGCTACAATTTGGTACTATCCACATACCTTTACCGGGCACTTTGCTGCTTCAGTTCCCGTTCCTGCATCTTTTGCTTGACGAAAGAGAGCTTCGTGGCAGCCTCTTCCTTCTCCTTATGAATCTTGGTAATGGCAGTGAGCAACTGCGACAGCCGGTAGATTTCCGTCACTGCCCGACGGTCGTCGGCACTCATGGTTGTAACAAACGGGCGATCGCCCTGATACTCCACCCGAATATTCTGTTCGCTATTCAGACACAGGAAGCCCATCACATGACCGTCGAAACCTTGCCGATAGTCGGCTTTCTCGATCGTCTCACCCAAATGGGTGGTTTCGTAACTATCGCGCGAAGGGGGTGTCTGTGCAAAGCTACCGTCGGGAACAACCACCTTCACACCGGTATGGTGAATGGAACGACTGCCGCAATAGATCGAAGTCATGGTCATCACCCCTTGTTCGTCGGTCTGAAAACGCAGATAGGAACGATGCAGATTCTTCTCTACAACCTGCGACGGATAGAAATAGTTACCTATTGACTGGTAAACCGTGTCCTTCTCAAACACATATCGGCTGCGGACAGACGCCAAATCGGTTTGCTTCACTTGCAACAAGCTGTCTAAATAGAGCAATGTCTGTTCCTGTTCAGCCACCTCGACCTGCTGCATCAGTGCAATACCGGCACGTCGCGCGTCGAACGCTTGGGGATATAACAGTTTGATACTGTCGATCTGCAGCTTTGCCTCACTGTAATTGCCCTGCCGAAAGGCTTCGCGGGCAGCAGCCAACTTCATACCGGCTTTTTGTTCTACCTCGTTGCAGGCAACAAGGGCACAAGCCAAAAACAAAAAAACAATTTTCTTCTTCATATTATGTACTTCATTGGGGGTTCTATCACATTCCACTGATTGATTATTCGCGGCAAAATTAGAAAAAACGAATGACTATATGTACTTTTGTTGCCACTATGAACAAATTTGAACTTACATCGGCCTATCAACCTACCGGCGACCAGCCCGAGGCGATAGCCCAACTGACCGAAGGCATCCTGCAAGGGGTTCCGGCACAGACGTTATTGGGCGTCACCGGATCGGGCAAGACGTTTACCATTGCCAACGTCATTGCCAACGTCAACAAGCCCACCTTGGTGATCAGCCACAACAAAACCTTGGCGGCACAGCTATACGGCGAGTTTAAAGCCTTCTTCCCGAACAATGCCGTAGAGTACTATGTGTCGTACTACGATTACTATCAGCCCGAGGCGTACCTGCCCGCGTCCGACCTCTACATAGAGAAAGACCTCGCCATTAACGACGAGATAGACAAACTCCGCCTGGCAGCCACCTCGTCGCTGCTCTCCGGACGCAAAGATGTGGTGGTGGTCTCTTCCGTGTCGTGCATCTACGGCATGGGCAATCCGGCAGACTTCTACGAGAATGTTATTGAGATACAGAGAGGGAAGAACTTCACCCGCAACGTGCTGCTGCGCAGGCTAGTAGACTGCCTCTATGTGCGCAATGACCTCACGCTGGAACGCGGCAACTTCCGCGTGAAAGGCGATACGATAGACATCTACCTTGCCTACGCCGACAACCTGCTGCGCATCACCTACTGGGACGAAGAGATTGACAGCATAGAAGAGGTAGACCCGCTTAGCGGCGTCACCCTCGCCACATTCGATGATTACAAGATATATCCAGCCAACCTCTTCATGACCTCCAAAGAGAGTGTTCAACGCGCCATCAGGCAGATAGAAGACGACCTGCACCGCCAAGCGAACTGGTTTGAAGAGCAGGGACGCACGCTCGAAGCCAAGCGACTGCAAGAACGGGTAACCTACGACTTGGAGATGATACGCGAACTGGGGCACTGCGCCGGCATAGAGAACTACTCGCGCTACTTCGATGGTCGCGCGGCAGGCACCCGCCCCTATTGCCTCATGGATTTCTTTCCGGAAGATTATCTGATTGTGATCGACGAAAGCCACGTCAGCGTGCCGCAGATACGCGCCATGTATGGTGGCGACCGCGCCCGCAAAATCAATCTGGTAGAGTATGGCTTCCGCCTGCCTGCCGCCATGGACAATCGCCCGCTGAAGTTCGAGGAGTTCGAGCAATTAGCCAAGCAGGTGATCTACGTCAGCGCCACACCGGCAGACTACGAACTGGCGCAATCCGAGGGTGTTGTAGTAGAGCAGGTGATAAGACCTACCGGCTTGCTCGACCCCGTTATCGAGGTGCGTCCCAGCCTCAACCAGATAGACGACCTGATGGAGGAGGTTCAACTGCGCATCGAACGCGACGAGCGCACCTTGGTCACCACACTGACCAAGCGCATGGCAGAAGAGCTGACGGAGTATCTGCTCAACAACCAGGTCAGATGCAACTACATACACAGCGACGTGGATACACTGGAGCGCGTACAAATCATGAGCGACTTGCGCGACGGGAAATACGATGTGCTCGTGGGCGTCAACCTGCTGCGCGAAGGACTCGACCTGCCCGAAGTTTCTCTGGTAGCTATTCTGGATGCCGACAAAGAGGGGTTTCTGCGCTCGCACCGCTCCCTGACGCAAACCGCCGGACGTGCGGCACGCAACGTGAACGGCATGGTCATCATGTATGCCGACCATATCACCGAAAGCATGCAACTCACCATCGACGAAACCAACCGCCGACGCGAGAAGCAGCTTCACTACAACGAAGAGCACGGCATCACACCCCGACAGATCGTCAAAGCCAAAGGAGGTGCCAGCGTCTTCGCCGCACTGAACGACGCCCACCATGCCGGCAACGCAACGCCGCATCCCTACGCCAAACCGGAACCGATGGCAACCGTTGCTGCCGATCCGGTGGTGCAGTACATGTCGCGTCCGCAATTGGAAAAAAGCATTGCGCACACCCGCAAACTGATGCAGGAAGCTGCCAAACGGTTAGACTTTATCGAAGCGGCACAGTATCGCGACGAAGTGTTGAAGATGGAAGAGTTGCTGAAAGAGCGCCAACCCTAACCGAAGAGTATCCGGAACGCCTCTTCGACCTTACGTACCGGTACCGGCTCTATCTTCATCCCCTGCATATGGATGCCCTGCATGTTCTGTTTGGGCAACACAAATCGCTTGAATCCCAGCTTTTCGGCTTCGCCGATGCGCTGTTCGATGCGATTGACCGGTCGTATCTCTCCCGACAGCCCGATCTCTCCCGACAGGCACACCTCCGCATCGACTGCCACATCCATATTGCTCGACAAGATGGCGCTGATCACAGCCAAGTCGATGGCAGGGTCGTTGACGCGCAACCCGCCGGCAATATTCAGAAAAACATCTTTCTGCGCCAGCTTGAAACCCACCCGCTTCTCGAGTACTGCCAGCAGCATATTCATGCGCCGGATGTCGAATCCGGTAGCCGAACGCTGAGGATTGCCGTATACGGCGCTGCTCACAAGGGCTTGCGTCTCGATCAGAAACGGACGGATACCCTCGACGGCAGAAGCGATGGCGATACCGCTCATCCCCTCATGGTCTTGCGTCAGCAGCAGCTCGGAGGGGTTGCTCACCTGCCGCAACCCGTCTTGCCGCATCTCGTAGATGCCCAATTCGGCGGTACTGCCGAAACGGTTCTTGATGCTGCGCAGGATGCGGTACATATAGTGCTGATCGCCTTCGAACTGCAACACCGTATCGACAATATGCTCCAGCACCTTGGGGCCGGCAATGCTTCCCTCCTTATTAATATGTCCGACCAGCAGCACCGGTATATGCGTTTCCTTGGCAAAGCGGAGGATGCTTGCGGCACACTCGCGTACCTGCGAGATGCTTCCGGGCGACGACTCGATGCTTTCGGTAGAGATGGTTTGAATGGAATCGATGATGACCCATTCGGGATGTACGTTCTTGATGTGCGTAAAGATCTGTTCGAGCGAAGTCTCGCACAGGATGAGACAGTCAGACGAACGCGTCGACAATCGGTCGGCGCGCATTTTCAGTTGCCGGGCACTCTCTTCGCCCGACACGTAGAGGATCCGCTTGTCGGGAATGTGCAGCACGGTTTGCAACACCAAGGTCGATTTGCCGATACCCGGCTCGCCGCCGAGCAGCACCAGAGACCCCTGCACCAATCCGCCGCCCAAGACTCGATTCAGCTCGTCGTCGTGCAGGTCGATGCGGGGTTCTTCTCCGGCTTCGATCTCGCTGAGCGCCACCGGACGAGGCTTTCCGTGCTCCGCGCCTGCCGTCGCTACCTGTTTGTTGATGGGTTCTTTCCGCACCACCTGTTCAACGAAGGTGTTCCACTCGCCGCATGCAGGGCATTTGCCTGCCCACTTGGGCGAATCGTACCCGCAGTGGGTACAGACATACATTACTTTTTCTTTGGCAGGCATAACTTCAGTTCATCGCATCCGCATCGAACGACAGCGGGAGGAGATCGGCTGCGCTGGCTACTTCATAAATGCCTTTTCGACCATAGAGCAGAATGCGCATCGGCTTGCCGGCTCGTTTTTCGCTTTCTATCATCACTTGTCGGCAGGCGCCGCAAGGAGTTATGGGGTTCTCGACCAAGTTGTCCCTCATTTTGCGGGCAGCTATTGCCAAGGTATCCACTGCTTGTTCGGGATATTGCGAATTGGCATAAAACAAAGTGGTACGCTCGGCACACATTCCCGAAGGATAGGCGGCATTCTCCTGATTAGAACCGGAGACAATCGTTCCGTCGGAAAGGCGGACAGCAGCGCCCACGCAAAAGCTCGAATAGGGAACATAACTGCGTTCGGTGGCGCGAATCGCTTCATCGATCAGTTGCGTATCGTCGCTGTTCAGTTCATCATAATTATATACCTTTACAGCTATTTGCAAGATTCTTTGATCCATATAAAAACGGTTTTTTATTTAATTATCTAATTTAATGTTACAAAGATATGCAAGTTATCGTTATTCTCAATCATTATTACGACTTTTGTAAACGAAAACCAGCTTATATTACCCCATGCTCAAAAACAAATTACTTGTATTCATCTCGTTGTTGCTGTGTGTCTCCGGACTTCAAGCGCAACGCAGAAGCAGCCGTTATACGGATTACATCCATAAGTATGCTCCGTTTGCCATCGAGCAGATGAAGATGTACCACATCCCTGCCAGCATCACCTTGGCACAGGGCATCTTGGAGAGTGGCGCCGGCATGAGTGCATTGGCACGCAACAGCAATAACCATTTCGGCATCAAGTGTCACAGCAACTGGCGCGGACGCAGTGTTCGTTACACCGACGACGCACCCAACGAGTGCTTCCGCGCTTACAGCAATGTGTACGATTCTTACGAAGACCACTCCCGGTTTCTGAAACAGGGGGCACGGTATGCGTTTCTGTTCAGCTTGAAGATTACCGACTATAAAGCTTGGGCACGTGGATTGAAGAAAGCCGGTTACGCTACCGACCCGTCGTATGCCAACCGACTGATCACCATTATCGAAGATTACGAACTGTACAAATATGATGCGCAAGCCCTGAACAAGAGAGAAACCCGCAAATTAGAACGCGAACTGAAGAAGAAGCCCTGGCTGGCAGCGCCGCACGAGGTGTTCTTGTCGAACGGACTGGCTTACATCGTGGCACGCAGTGGCGACACGTTCCAGAACTTAGGTAAAGAGTTCGGTATCAGCTGGCGGAAGTTAGTCAAATACAACGACCTGCAGAAAGACTATACCCTCGAAAACGGAGACATCATCTACCTGAAAAAGAAACGGAAGAAAGCTGTGGTTCCCTACGATTGGTATGTAGTGAAAGATGGCGATTCGATGCACACCATCTCACAGAAGTTCGGCATACGCCTGAAGAATCTCTATCAGATGAATAAGAAAGACGGTGACTATATACCCGAAATAGGCGATCGGCTGAAGGTGAAATAGCCAAAGTACATATCAACAGATTATATCATGGAGATAACAGACATCTCGCTGTAGCATCTCCTACATACGTCTCCTCAATACACCACCCT
The DNA here is from genome assembly GCA_031262085.1 of Prevotellaceae bacterium. Lineage (GTDB taxonomy): Bacteria > Bacteroidota > Bacteroidia > Bacteroidales > Bacteroidaceae > Bacteroides. The sequence goes on along the minus strand of JAISIN010000037.1, from coordinate 1,558 downwards.
CAACCTCGCCCAAACAGGCAGATGGTCGCTGTATCCGCCCTCATAACGCATGCCGTTGTATGTCCGGAACGGCTGCTTGCCTCCATACTTCTTATCGTCGCGCAGCAGAAACGGAGCACGAAACACATCGGCAGCGCGGTCGTCGGCATGTAGCGGAGCATCCGGTTGCAGCAAGGCATCCGACACGATGATGTGATCGATCAATTCCCATTCACCCTGATAGCGGTAGCTTCCGAAGCGATGCTTCCGAAATTCCGTCCGGTCGCCCAAGAGGTGATGCAGACGGGGATGGCGAAACAAGTGACAATCGCCGTTGAAGTCGCCCATCACCAAGAATTGCGGATGCAGGCGGCAACGGAAGAGACTGTCGATTACGGTTGACAACTGTCGCGCAGCGAGCTGTCTATAAGATTCCGTCGACTTGACACCACCGGCACGAGAGGGGAAGTGACAGACAAAAACATCCAGTGTATCGCGCGTGAGCAACATGCCGCTGACGTGCAGCATGTCGCGCGTAGGACGGAAGCGTTGCTTGCCGTCGGTCGATGGGATCGGGATGCTCTGTGCACCAATCAGCTTAAATACTCCCCGTTGGTACAGCAGCGCCACATCAATTCCCCGCCTATCGGGCGACTGCGTCATTACGTAGCGATAACCGGCTTCGCGCAACGCCGAACGGCGGGTCAGATCGCGTAGCACGCTGTCGTTCTCCACCTCTTCGAGCGCGACAAGGGCAGGAGGCGTCCAGCCGCCTACGGCAGCAATGACACGGGCTACATGGTCTAATTTCTTTCGATATTTGGAGTAGCTCCAATGCCGCACGGCATCGGGCAGAAAGTCGTAATCTTCCTTCAGCGTGTCGTGACGGCAATCGAAGAGATTCTCCACATTATAACTCATCACGCAGAAGTTCAAAGTATCCTTGTCGCTCCTGCTTTGTCCGCAAAGAGGAGACAAGGCAGATAAAAAGGATAGCGCATAGAAGCATCTTTTGATGATGGTATGGGTGTAGTGCATGACCTCCTATCTACCTAAACTCCTCCACATTCTTATCCGTAATCGTAGTGACATCCTTTGCCGGAACCGGATAACCGGCAGCTTCTATTTCGGCAACGAGGGCATCGATGTCGGCTTGGGTGACGGTGAGCTGATAAGTTGATTGGTTGTCCCACACCTGCCTATCGACCGCGCGCAGGAAGCCCCATTGGGTGAAGAAATCGACCAGATTGAGTCGGGCGATGCGACAGGTCTGCCGCACAAACTCCAGTTGAAGCTTGCCCGAACCGTCACTGATAGTTGCCACGGCATCGTTGTTGCGATAGTACTCATAGAGCTGCTTGTAGAAATCCATGCCGAGCGCTTCGTCCAGATAGAGATGGAGTTGCCAGAAGGGAGCCAGCTTGAGGAAGTACTCGCTGCTTGCGTTCTCTTGGGTGCCCGTCAGGCAGTGCGGTTGCTGCGCATCGATGATGGCTTTGCGGGCATCGGCGTAGTAGAAACGGGAAGCGCCGCCTTTCTGCGTGGTTACATAATTTGTTTGGATGTTATTGGTAACCTC
>JAISIN010000035.1 GCA_031262085.1 Prevotellaceae bacterium | reverse complement strand
GCCTACCTCTCGCTTGCCAACTACTACCTGCTCATGCCCGAACTCGAAATGAACTACGGCTTCGGCGACTTCATGCTCCTGCCCGATAAAACCCGCTACCCCGACATTGCCCACAGCTACCTCATCGAGATGAAGTATGCCAAAGCCGATGCCACAGAAGTCCAAATGGAGGAACAACGCGTAGCCGGACGGGCACAATTGCTTCAGTACCGTGAAGACAAGATTGCCCGCCGACTGGCAGAAGGCACGCAGCTACATCTGCTACTGTTGCAATTCAAAACGTGGGAGCGTGTGACGTGTGAGGAATTATTCCTTTAATTTGCGCACAGTTATTCACTTTCAACATACGTATATATAGATAATTACTATTTCGTTGATAAGAGTAAATACATCACGCTGGTAGAGAAGTCGCTCCCCAACTTGCTGCTTATTCGTCCGCGACGCTTCGGGAAGAGCCTGTTCGTAGGCATGCTTGGTGCATACTACGATATTTTGCAGAAGCCCCGATTCGATGAACTATTCGGGATGGAAAATTCGGTTGATTGCAGGTTCGTCCATAGAAATCCCCGTAAGTCGACGTGACTTACGGGGATTTATTCATTCGTTCGTATAAACAAATACCTACTTTCATTACCACCTCCAACTGTTTACCGTCAGAAAATCCTCATTAGTGGGTATTTCACGCCCGAAATATCCACTTTACCTTTGCACCCATCATTCAAACGATTAAATATAACAGTAATGAAACGAAAGAAAATGTCAGCCTTGCTGATGACAAGCCTCTGCCTGCTGGGCACCGCATGTTCCTCCGACGACAACATCACGCCGAAAGAAGAACTCAACCAACTCACCACCGAAGCCCGTAGCTTCCTGACCGACAACATCGTACTCAACGTCCGCGCATTCATGGGCGAAGCGGACAAAACATTGCTCCCCGACGGCTGTCCCGTTATCTTCGACTTCAAATGGAGCGACACCCACAACACCAACACGCTCAATATAGCCATGCTCGACTTCACCATGGAGGGCATGCCCTACGTCATCGACCGGTTTGCCTGCGACCTGACCATCGCATCGCTCAACTCATGGGAACAAGATGAATACAAAGGAGACGGATGGATCAAATTTGAAGGCAAAGACGGATGGTTGAAGATGGTGTCCGACATTCCGAATATACCCACCATCGACAAGCAGATAGAGGGCAGTAGCATCATGGGGTACTACAACGTCCGGACGCACGAAATCAACTTCAAAATCGACTTCAACCAGATGCTCGTCACCGCCACCGCCATCCGACAAACGGTAGACAAGTCGCGTCTTGCCAAGTTCGACGAGGAGAAGAAGCAATACGAAGAGGAGTTCGAGAAGTACAAAGAGGAACACGGACTTAACAAGAAGGAATGATACGGAGAGCCTCTTTCATCGTTTGCCTCTTGCTCACTCTTTACACGAACGACACCCATGCACAAACCACCGGACTGACCGTACTCGAAAAAGGTACGGAGCAGCCTTTGGTCGGTGTCAATATTGTCTATGCCGACAACGCGGCATGGCAACACCCGCAGTACGCCGTGACCGATGTAGAAGGCAAAGCCACGCTGAACACAGGCGCTGCCGATTGCTACTACCACATCACCTACGTGGGGTTCGTGCCGACGGACGGACGAATCGAAAAGGGTATTCGCACCTCCGTCGTCCTCCTCGCACCCGACGTGCTGGGACTCAGCGAGGTGGTGGTCACCGGCTCGCGCACCCCCCGCCCGCTCAAGTCGACCCCCGTCACCACACAGGTGCTGGGCGGCGAGGCATTGGTTAGCGCCGGTTACGGCAACCTCCAGCAGGCGTTGCAACAGGAGACGCCCGGGCTGAACATCCAGAAGGTGGGCTTCGGCAACGAAATCAGTATGCAGGGATTGGATGCCCGACATGTGCTCTTCCTCATGGACGGCGAGCGCATGACCGGCGACATGGCAGGCAACCTCGACTACGAACGCTTTAACCTCCACGCCATCGACCGCATCGAGATCGTCAAAGGCGCCAGTAGCACCCTCTACGGATCGCGCGCTACGGGCGCCGTCATCAACCTCATCACCAAGAAGAGCGTCAAGCCGCTCGACGTCACCGCCGGCATCCGCTACGGCACGATGAACGAGCGCAACTACCCCCACGCCTCGCCCACAGACTTCCTATATATGTTCGAAAAAAACGCCGACCGCCCCAACCTCCAGAGCTGGCTCTCGGCAGGCTTCAAGGCGGGCGCGTTCACCTCGCAGACCGACGTGTGGTACAGCGAGAGCGACGCTTTCTATCTCTATCAGGCGGAAAACGACAAGAAGGTCTATACGCAGGAAGCCAACCCCGACCTGCCCCACGACATCACCGTCATCGCCAAAGGCAAACGACCGCCGTTAGGCATCGAGGGGACGGAGCATCTGTCGGTGGCGCAAAAGCTCTACTACGAGCCGAATAAAAACTTATCTGTGCAACTCTACGGCAGCGCCTTCTTCATGAATACCTACGACCTCGTGCAGGACATGACCTTCAGCCAAGCGCGCGACTGGACAGGCGGCATCAAAGCCACCTACCACATCAAGAACTATTTGAGCATCACCGCCGGTATGCACACCGACTTCTACGATCGCTTCAAGCGGCACGAACGGCGCGACGAGCGCAAGAAGGTGTACGAGAGCCGCATCCTCCAGCCCCGCCTCACCCTGACCAGTAACTACTTCCGCCGCCACAGCCTGATATTCGGCGTAGAGCACCTCTCCGACGAGCTGACCAGCGACCGCTTTGTCAATCTCGTCATGTCGACCCGCTCGCTCAAAGAGACCGAGTACTTCCTGCAAGACGAATGGGAGATCTCCCCGCGTTGGATGCTCTCCGCCGGCGTGCGCACCAACTTCTCCAAAGCGTTCGGCTTCATGGGCATGCCCAAGGTGGCAGCCAAATATTCGCCCGACACGCACTGGAGCTTCCGCGCCAACTACTCCATGGGCTACCGCTCACCCGACATCAAGGAGCTGTTCTTCAACTGGGACCACCTCGGCATGTTTCAAATCAAAGGCAACGAGCACCTGCGCCCCGAGAAGAACCACTACGCCTCGCTCGGTGCCGAGTATAGCAACGACCGCCTGTTCCTCTCCGCCAATGCCTACGCCAACTTCTTCCGCAACAAGATCGAAGGGGTGTGGCGCATCTACGACATGCAGTACAACTTCGAGTACACCAACCTCTCCAACCAGCGCATCATGGGCATCGAGGCACTGCTGCGCTGGCACTTCGCCGACGCCTTCACCCTGAACGGCACTTATAGCTTCGTCAACGTGAGCAAGCTGCGCGGCGTGCAGGTCAACACCACCTCGCCCCACGCCGCCACCGCCTCGCTCGACTATAAGTACAACCGCCGCAACTATCGCCTCGGTGCCCTGCTGAGCGCCTCGCTCATGGGGCGGAAGCAGTTCGACGTGCAAGACCGCGTCTGGGTCGAGGAGTATCAAGCCAGCCGCGAAGCCTACTTCCGCTGCGACCTGCCCGCCTACGTGCTCTGCAACCTCTCCCTCACGCAGACGCTATATAATAAGGTGAAGGTGACGCTGGGCGTAGACAACCTCTTCAACTACCAACCCCGCACGCTGGGGTCGGGCATCACCATGTTCAACGTGCCTGCCACCGCCGGTACCCGCGGACACATCCAAGTGGAATTTAAAATCGACGACATCGTCCATGCACTGAAAAGAAAATGAAAATAACGATAAGAACAAACCATACTATCTACACTCCCCTCCTCCCGGGAGGAGGGGTGCCCCGAACGGAGCGGGGTGGTAGGATAAAAAATAGATTCAAATGCGCCGCCGCTTTCATTTTGCTGTCGGCACTCCCTACAATGACCTCCTGCGTCCACTACGACGCCGCCCCCTTTACCGGCAAAACGCTGCCCCGTGCCACCGGCTACACCACCGGCGTGACCAACGACTGGCTCTACTTCAACCTGCGCACCGGCGAGACGTTCAACCGCGAAGCCCCCAACCGCGACATCGCCGAAGGCGCGCAACACGACCGCACCGACTGGGACCTCGCGTTCTGCGGCTACCGCCTGCGCACCAACAGCGGCACCAGCGGCATCGGACAGGGCGGTGCCATCGACCTCGGACGTGAAGGCTACAACCGCTGGACGCGCGTCGACCAACTCCCCGCCGACGCCCTTTGGACAGCAGATAACGACTCCACCGTCCACATCACGATGTCGGAACAAGACTGGTACCACTATCTGGTGAAGCAAGGCTTGAACTTCGACGACAACCCGTGGTTCGACCCCAACAGCGGCCCGCAAGAGACGCTCACCAGCGCCAACCCCGTGCTGGCAGAGGCGATGAGCTTTGCCGGTCCGCCCCCCTCATACACCCCGTCGCTACACACCTACGCCGTGCGCACGGCCGACGGACAGCGATACTTCAAACTGCAAGTGGTGAGCTGGTACAACGCCGACGACGCCATCGGCGCCACCGGCGGACGCGTGAGCTACTACTGCGAAGAGTTGAAATAACTTTCGCGGGGTATCTCTCTCTCAAGTCTCCCCCTCCTCTCGGAGGGGGAGTGCCCCGTAGGGGGAGGGGGAGGATAAAACAATGAACGTACTTCATTCTCCCAAACATACGTTGCTACTAAAATTTGCTCTTTTAAGACAACAAGGAATATGCATTTCTTATCCTCCCCCTCCCCTACGGGCACTCCCCCTCCGAAAGGAGGGGGAGACTTGAGAGATACCCCGCAAAAGTTTAGGAATAAAAGCTTTCCTCTCTCAAGTTGTGAGAGCCTCCTCTCTCAAGTTGTGAGAAGAACGGCTCCAAGACAAATCAAACAATCAATGAACAAGATAATGAAAACAAAGAACCAATGGTGGAAAGCCACCGCCTCCTTTCTAATCGTGCTCCTAACCATGCCGCTGGGACATGCCCTGATGATTCTCATGGAGCACTTCATCTCGCCCCCCGCCCTCTACTACGCCGCCTTCGCCATGGGCTTTGTCGGTTTGCTGATGGTCGTTGCAGGTGTCTTTGCCCGCGGCGACACCCGACAAACGCTGTGGGGACTCTGCGGCGGCTTGCTCTTCTGGACGGGCTGGGTGGAGTTTCTCTTCATGTACTACGCCCATCGCCACGGCACATTGCCCGAAATCGAAAACGGCGAGATCGTCACCAAGCCCGAATACCTGCTGCTGCCTGCCACATTCGGTATGTGGGCGATGGTGATGCTGATCTACCTCTTCAGCGCCCGCAGCGGATGCAACTTCTTCAACTGGTGCCAACGCCGCCTCTTCCGCAAGCGCAAAAACATCATCGTGGCACGCCCCATGACGCGCCACACCTCCATCGTCACCTTCATGGAGCTGAACATGCTGCTCTGGACCTCCTACCTGCTGCTGATGTTCTGCTACGACAAGCACTTTTTGGGCGACCACCATCCGGTGACGTTCCTCATCGGGGTAGGTTGCCTGATCGGTTCGCTCTTCATCTTCCGCAAACAACTGCGCGTCAGCGCGTGGGGAGCCAATATCCGCATGGCAATCGCCACCGTCATCGTCTTCTGGACGCCGGTAGAAATCATGGGACGCATCAACCTCCTGCGCGAAATCTGGGTGGAGCCGATGCAGTTCAAAACCGAGATGAGCATCCTGCTGGCAGCCTTCGTACTACTGGGCGTGTATATGTATCTGCACAATCGAGATGAAAAGAGCCACGTGGCGAAAGCATCATAAATGGTTCGGGCTGCTGTTCTGCTTCTTCCTGCTGATGTTTTGCCTGTCGGGCATCGTGCTGAACCATCGCACGTGGGTGTCCGACATCCAGATCAGCCGCAGGTGGTTGCCCGCCTCCTACCGGTTCAACCGCTGGAACAACGGGCTGCTGCGCGGCACGCTCTCCTACACCGACAGCCTCAGCCGACAACGCATCGTGCTGCTCTACGGCGTTGGCGGCATTTGGCAGACCGACAGCCTTGCGTCGCACTTCACCGACTTCAACCGCGGGCTGCCCGAGAGTGCCGACGCCCGCGCCATCCGCCAAATGGGGCAGATGCCCGACGGCACGCTCTTTGCCGTCGGACAGTTCAACCTCTTCTGCTACGACCACGGCAGCGGGCAGTGGAAAGACTGTTCCCTCCCCCTTTCACCTCACGAACGACTGACCGACCTCGCCACCCGGGGAGACACCCTGATTGCCGTGGGACGTTCCCGCCTCTATCTTGCCACACCGCCTTACGCCACCTTCACCCCGCTCGTCCTGCAAGCCCCCGAGGGCTACGACGGTCGGGTGTCACTCTTCCGCACCGTATGGCAGCTGCATAGCGGCGAATTGTTCGGCACCGCAGGCAAGTTCCTGATAGATGGGGTGGCGCTGGTATTGATCCTGCTCTCCCTCACCGGCATCCTCTATTTCCTGCTGAACAAGCGCATCAAACGCTACAACCTCCTCCTCAAACGCGGCGCGCCCCCCACTCCGCTCGCGGGTCGCCGACAGCGAACCGTCAGCCTGCTGCGCCTCACCCGCCTGTGGCACGACAAACTGGGTATCTACACCCTCGTCTTGACGCTCTTCGTCAGCCTCACCGGCTGGATGCTTCGCCCGCCGGTGCTCCTTGCATTGGTCTACGGCAGGGTACCTGCCATCCCCGGCACCAACCTGAGCAGTCCCAACCCGTGGAACGACAACCTACGCCTGCTGCGCTACGACGCCGACTGCCACGACTGGATTCTCTCCACCGCCGACGGTCTCTACTCGCTCGCTTCGCTCCGCTCCGTGCCCGCACGCATCACCCCTGCCCCACCCATCAGTGTGATGGGCGCGAACGTATTCACCCAAGACAACCGGGGCGATTGGCTGGTCGGCTCCTTCAGCGGCATGTTCCGCTGGAACCGCAGCCGTGGCGAGGCAACCGACTACTTCACCGGCTGCCCGGCACCCGAAAAAAGCGGCGCACCCTTCGGCAAACGTGCCATTGCCGGATACAGCAATGATTTTAGCGAAGGTCCCTGCCTTGTCGAATACGACCAAGGCACCGACGCCATCCCCATGCCGCCGACGCTCTCCACCCTTCCCATGTCACTCTGGAACCTCTGCCTCGAGATTCACACGGGGCGCATCTACACCGTCTTGGGTGCAGGAACGCTGGTGTATATCTTCTTCGCGGGATTGATCGTGATATGGATTCTGGTGAGCGGGTACAAAGTGAGGACAAGAGGAAAATAACCTCCACATTTTTGAAGTAGCAGAATTATCACTACTTTTGCCGCACAACTCTTCTCAGAGTGACCATTTATCACGCGAAATCATGAAGCGATGATAAATACCATAATATATACACACAGCATGATGACATTCTCTATTCCCCTACGCATCGAAGCCTTACGCGCCTTCATGCAGACCATAGGCATACAAGCCTTTATCATCCCGAGTGCCGACCCGCATCTGAGCGAATACGTCACCCCGCATTGGAAGTCGCGCGAATGGATTTCCGGCTTCACCGGTTCGGCAGGCACCGTAGTGGTCACCGCCACCGAAGCCGGCTTGTGGACAGACTCCCGCTACTTCCTGCAAGCCGAAACACAGTTACAAGGTAGCGGCATCACCCTCTACAAGGAGAAACTCCCCGATACCCCCACCATCACCGCTTTTCTGAAAGCCCGTCTTCGTCCCGACGATACGGTAGGCATCGACGGTATGATGTTTGCCGCTGCCACCGTGAAGCAGCTGGCAGAAGAACTGACTGTCGGCAGCATCCGCATCCTCAGTACCCCCGACCCGATGGATACCATTTGGATAGACCGTCCCCCGCTGCCCGATACGCCGGTATTTGTTTACGACGTGAAGTATGCCGGACAAACTTGTTCCGAGAAGATTGCCCGCATCCGTGCCGAGTTAAAAAAACGTCATGCCAACTCCTTGCTGCTCTCCGCCTTGGACGAAATCGCTTGGACACTCAACCTGCGCGGCAGCGACGTAGCGTGCAACCCGGTCGTTATCAGCTACCTGCTCATTACCGACACCGAAGTGCACTACTTCATCCGCCTGCAAAAACTTACCACCGAGGTAGCGCAATATCTGCAAGAGATGGGCGTGACGGTGCACCACTACGACGACCTGACCGCCTACCTGAGCGATCATCTGCCCGACGCCCTGCTGCTCAATCCGGCGCAAACCAGCTATACCATTTACCGGACGATCCCGTCGGGATATATCGTCGAAGGCGAATCGCCGGTCGCCCTGCTGAAAGCCGTGCGCAACGACACCGAAATAGCCGGATTACACGCCGCCATGCTACGCGACGGCATCGCCTTGGTGAAGTTTCTGCGGTGGCTGGAACAAGCCGTTCCCACCGGGGAGGTCACGGAGATGAGCGCCGACCGGAAGCTGTGTGCCCTCCGCGCCGAGCAACCGCTCTTTATGGGAATCAGCTTTGAAACCATTGCCGGATACCAGGCACACGGAGCCATCGTACACTACACTGCCACCCCCAATACCGACGCAACACTCCGACCGGAGGGCTTTCTGCTGATCGATTCCGGCGCGCAATATCTGGATGGCACCACCGACATCACCCGCACCATCGCCTTGGGCGAACTCACCGACGAAGAGAAGCTCGACTATACGCTGGTGCTACGCGGACACATCGATCTGGCAATGGCATACTTCCCCGCCGGAACGCGCGGCATCCAACTCGACATACTGGCACGTCAACCTATGTGGAAGCGCCGCAAGAACTACCTGCACGGTACCGGACACGGCGTAGGGCACTTCCTGAACGTACACGAAGGACCGCAGACCATTCGCATGGAAGGCAACATGATAGCCCTGCTGCCGGGCATGCTGGTATCCGACGAGCCGGGTATCTATCAGGAAGGCAGTCACGGCATCCGCACGGAGAATCTCCTCCTTGCCGTTCCCGCCGGTGAGGGCAGTTTCGGCAATTACCTCCGATTCGAAGCAGTAACCCTCTGCCCCATCTGTACCAAGGGCGTTCTCAAGGAGATGATGACCGACGAAGAGATAGCATGGCTCAACGACTACCACCACACCGTGTACGAAAAGCTGGCACCCCACTTGAACAAAGAGGAACAAATCTGGTTGGAAAACAAATGTACCCCACTGGCACATTGACACACTTATTTATCACATTACAACCGTAAAAGAATGGCTATCATAAAATCATTGCGGGGATTTACCCCCGAAATAGGCGAGAACTGCTTTCTTGCCGACACCGCCGTTGTGATTGGCGATGTCAAAATGGGACGCGATTGCAGTATTTGGTTCGGAACAGTGTTGCGCGGCGACGTCAACTCCATACGCATCGGTAACGGCGTAAACATTCAGGACGGTAGCGTGCTGCATACCCTCTATCAGAAGTCGACCGTCGAGATAGGCGACCACGTCTCCATCGGTCACAACGTTACCATTCACGGCGCCACCGTCAAAGATTATGCCCTGATAGGCATGGGGGCAACCGTGCTCGACCATGCCGTAGTGGGCGAGGGCGCCATCGTCGCCGCCGGCGCCTTGGTGTTGAGCAACACCGTCATCGAACCGGGCAGCATCTGGGCAGGTGTACCTGCCAAGTTCGTCAAGAAGGTCGAACCCGAACAAGCCAAAGAGATCAATCAGAAGATTGCGCACAACTATTTGATGTACGCCGAGTGGTATAAGGAGTAATGCCAACCCGTCAATAAATGAGTTTCAGCGCAATGCGCTTCCGCTCCTTATCGATGTCGAGCACCCGCACTTGTACGTGCTGGTGCATCGACACCACTTCGGTCGGGTCGCTGATATAGCGGTCTGCCAATTGTGAGAGATGTATCAGCCCGTTCTCCTTGATGCCAATGTCGACAAAAGCGCCAAATTTGGTAATATTCCCAATGATACCCGGCAGCTCCATGCCCGGACGTAAATCGTCGAGGGTACGCACGTTTTGATCGAACTCGAAGCGTTTGATGGGACCGCGCGGGTCGCGTCCGGGCTTCTCCAATTCTTGCAAGATATCGCGCAACGTGGGCATCCCCACCGTGTCGGTGACATACCTCTCCGGCTTTATCTGTCGGCGCAGCTCCTTGTCGGCTATCAGTTGCGCTACGGAACAGTGCAAATCTTTTGCCATCTGCTCCACGATGTGATAACTCTCCGGATGAACAGCCGAGTTATCGAGCGGATAGGCAGCTTCGGCGATGCGGAGGAATCCGGCACACTGTTCGAACGCTTTAGCGCCCATGCGCGGCACTTTCATCAACGCTTTGCGCGAAGCGAACGCCCCGTTTTCGGCACGATAGTTCACGATGTTCTGCGCCAGTTGCGGACCAAGTCCCGATATGTAAGTCAGCAAGTGCGTACTGGCAGTATTCAGATTGATGCCCACCAGATTCACACAGCTCTCTACCGTCTGGTCGAGCGACTTTTTAAGTTTTGTCTGGTCTACATCGTGTTGATACTGCCCTACTCCGATCGATTTCGGGTCGATCTTCACCAGTTCAGCCAACGGATCCATCAGTCGACGGGCAATAGATACCGCTCCGCGCACGGTCACATCATAGTCGGGAAACTCATCGCGTGCCGTTTTCGAGGCGGAATAGACCGATGCCCCCTGTTCGCTTACCATAAATATCTGCATTCCCTGCGGGAACGATTGCCGTTTGAGGAACTCCTCCGTTTCGCGACTGGCAGTACCGTTGCCTACCGCAATAGCCTCGATGCGATACGCCTCGATCATTTTCCGCATTTTGGCAGCTGCCTCTTGTGTTTTACCTACCGGAGGGTGCGGATAGATATTTTCATTGTGCAACAGATTACCCTGCTCATCGAGGCACACCACCTTACAGCCGGTTCGGAATCCCGGATCTATACCCATCACCCGCTTCTGTCCCAAAGGCGAAGCGAGCAACAGTTGCCGCAGGTTCTTGGCAAATATCTCAATGGCGCTGTCGTCTGCCTGCTCTTTACTTTGGGCAGCAAACTCGGTCTCCATCGACGGTTTCAGCAGCCGCTTGTAGGCATCGTTCACCGCTTCAGCCACTTGCTCGCCACACGTGTTGCGGGCACGGACAAACCGACGTTGCAATCGTTCGGTGCAGGCATCGTCGTCGGGGTCGATGCTCACCTTCAATACGCCTTCGCTTTCGGCACGTCTGATGGCAAGTAGTTGGTGTGAAGCGCACCGCTTCAGCGGCTTGCTAAAATCGAGATAATCGCGATAGTTGGCAGCTTCAGCCTCTTTACCCTTCACCGGCTTGGTAGAGAGCATTGCCCCGCGGGCAAAGGCAGAGCGAACGATCTGGCGCGCCTGCTCGTCCTCGTTGACCTGCTCGGCAATGATGTCGCGCGCCCCCTTCAACGCCTCCTCTACGCTCGCTACCTCTCCCTTCACATACTGTTGCGCCCGCCGTTCGGGGTTGGATTCGCGTTGCAGCATCAGTAGCACAGCCAATGGTTCGAGACCTCGTTGGCGGGCAACTTCGGCACGGGTGCGCCGTTTGGGCTTGTAGGGCAGGTAGATATCTTCGAGCACGGCGCTGTCCCACGTATCGTCGATGCGCTTCCGCAGTTCGGGCGTCATCTTGCCCTGCTCGGTGATGGTATTTACGATGGTCTCTTTACGCTTGTTCAGCTCGACAAGCTTGCCATACTGTGTTTGAATATTCTCTATCTGAACCTCGTCTAATCCGCCGGTAACCTCCTTGCGGTAACGACTGATAAAGGGGACGGTAGCTCCGCCTTCCAGTAGTTCGAGTGTACGCGCTATCGGTTGCTCGGGGATGGCGAGGAGTTGTGAAATAAGGGTGTGGTACATATAATCATCAAATTTCGGTGCAAAGTTACAAGGGAAAAGCCAAAAAAGCAACAAAAACATTGCCTTTGCCGGATTGCCCCGACACCGCAGCCCTCAATCGGCAGCGATGGTGAGTCTACGTACACGGGGCATCAGCTCACACGTGCCGAAGCGTCGCCTCCCGCGTGCCGGGACAAAAGAACAGCAACCGAAATGAAACATGAAAAAGGGTTTAAAACACTTATAACAAGTATTTTAAACCCTTCCGTTGTCGGAATGAGGCGACTCGAACGCCCGACCCCTACGTCCCGAACGTAGTGCGCTACCAACTGCGCTACATTCCGATCAGTTTTAATCTTCAATTTTTGACGGCGCAAAGGTATGGAGAAAGAATGAACTGTGCAAGTGAAGATTGGAAAAAAGATGCTTCCCCCTACCTTCTCCCAAGCCATAAAATTAAATAAATTACAGGAATATGGTTTTTATTTCAGGAAAATGTTTTTTAGTACCAACATAATTAATACATTTGCACAGAAATACATGTTTATAGAGATATATTATAGATATGGAAGTTATTTTAGCAATATGTATAATAATGTAATAGAGATAATTAACGTTAAGTAAAACATTTATGAGGGTTTTTATGAGACAAAAAATTCTAATCTTATTAACCTGCCTTTTAATGGGATCAGGTTTTATGGTCGCACAGAACACCATCGCAGTGCAAGGTGTCGTAACATCCGAGGATGATGGACAACCTGTGATCGGCGCTTCTGTTATGGTGGTTGGTACCAACTTGGGTGCTATAACAGATCTGGATGGCAAATTCTCCATCGCAAACGTTCCTACTTCCGCAAAAACGTTGCAAGTATCGTATATCGGCATGGCAACGCAGGAAGTTCCTATCAAACAGGGTACCATAAAGGTCGTGCTCAAATCCGATTCACAAATTCTGGAAGATGTAATTGTGGTGGCATACGGTAACTCCACCAAATCGTCGTTTACCGGATCGGCAGGTACAGTCAAAGCCGACCAAATCAGCAAAGTGCAGACGTCGAATGTGACCAGCGCCCTGACCGGTAGAGTAGCCGGCGTACAAACCAATACCACCACCGGACAACCGGGAGCTTCCAACCCCAAGATACGCGTGCGCGGTATCAGCTCCATCAATGCGGGCAACAACCCGCTGATCATCATGGACGGTATCCCCTACGACGGCGATTTGAACAACATAAGCTCACAAGATATCGAATCCATGACCGTGCTGAAAGATGCGGCTTCGAACGCTCTGTATGGTGCACGTGGCGCCAACGGAGTCATTATGATTACGACCAAGAAAGGCAACAAAGCACAAGGTAAGGTTGAGGTCGATGCCAAGTGGGGGTCTAATTCGCGTGCGACACAAGACTACAACTTCATCACCAGTCCCGCACAATACTACGAAATGTATTATGGCGCTCTGAAAAGTTATTATAAAAATGTGCAAAGCTATTCCGATTTGAATGCACACATAGCTGCCAACAATAATATGATTACCAACAGCAGTAACGGCTTGGGATACAATATCTACACAGTGCCCGACGGCGAATTCCTGATCGGTGCAAACGGTCGGCTGAACCCCTCGGCTACCTTAGGCAGAAAAGCTGTTTACGACGGAAATACCTATTGGTTACAACCCGACAATTGGTTAGATGCAGCTTATAAGACCAGCTTACGTCAAGAATATAATGTAAGCGTTTCGTCGGGTAGCGATAAGTCGACTTTCTACGCCTCCTTCAACTACTTGGACAACAAAGGTATTATCGACAAAACGGGCTTCACCCGTCTGACCGGTCGCCTCAAAGCCGATTCACAGGTGAAGGATTGGCTGAAAGTGGGAGCGAACTTTGCATACGTGCATTATAACTCCGACAAGACAGACGAGGATGGCACCTCCAACTCATCGGGCAATCTTTTGGCTATCTCTACACAGATCGCGCCTATCTATCCACTCTACATACGCGACGGACAAGGCAACATCATGTACGATGGCGACGGTATTAAAAGATATGACTACGGCGACGGAAAGAATGCCGGTTTGTCACGCCCCATCTTCACCGCCTCAAATGCACTTTCTCAAAATAGGCTTGACACGCAAAACTCAGAAGGCAATGCTCTCAGCGCAGTCGGCTTCTTTGAAATTCGTTTCCTGAAAGACTTCAAGTTTACATCGACCAACAGTGTATATGTGGACGAAGTCCGCGATACCAACATCACCAACCCATATTACGGACAATATGCAGCCGACAATGGATCGGTGTACAAGTATCACAGACGTGAGTTGATGTACAACTACCAGCAATTGCTGAACTACACACGCCGCTTCGGAGAACACAGCATCGATGTGATGGTCGGACACGAGGCTTATCGCTACAAATATTATTACCTGGCCGGTAATAAAAAGAACTTCCTGCTTCCCGACAACCCGGAGTTGGCAGGTGGTATTCTCGATGGTCCTACCACTTCGTACACCACCGATTACAATACGGAAGGTTATTTCGGACGCGCCCAATATGACTACAGCGAGAAATATTTCGGTTCGGTTTCCTACCGTCGCGATGCCTCTTCGCGTTTCCATCCCGACCATCGCTGGGGTAACTTCTGGTCATTGAGCGGCGCATGGATGCTGAGCAAGGAGTCGTGGCTGACTGATGTAAGCTGGCTCAACGAATTGAAGTTCAAAGCATCCTACGGTTCTCAAGGTAACGACGATATCGGTAACTACCGTTATACAAACATTTATACCATCAAGCCGTCGTCGGGCATTCCTATTCCGCTACCCTCCTCGATGGGTAATAAGAACATTACTTGGGAAACCAATGCTAACTTCAATACCGGTATTGAGTTCGGTCTCTTCAAAGACAGATTGAAAGGATCGATTGAGTACTTCTACCGCAAAACCACCGATATGCTCTTCTCGTTTCCGGTACCACCCACCAACGGCTTTACTTCGTTCTATGCCAACGTCGGCGACATGCGCAACTCGGGCGTGGAGATAGACTTGTCGGGGGTTATCCTCAAGACCAACGACTTGGAGTGGGATGTAAACCTGAACATCACCAGCTATAAGAATAAGGTGACCCGTTTGCCCGAAGACCGCCGCAGCATGAAGGTCGACGGTAAGTATGGCTACACCGGCAACGGCTATTTCTATGGTCAAGACGTGCCGTTGTACACCTTCTACACAAAGAGATTTGCCGGTCTGAACGAAAACGGTGAATCACTTTACTACATGAATGTGAACAAGAAAGATGCTTCGGGCAATGAAATCAAAGGCGAAGACGGTTTCCCGATCGTTGACAAGGTAGAGACGACCTCTAACTATGAAAATGCCAGCTATTATCTGTGCGGCACAGCGCTGCCGGATGCTTATGGCGGTTTCGGAACAGGGTTCAAGTTCAAAGGCTTCGACTTCTCAATGGACTTTGCATATCAACTTGGCGGACTGGTTTACGACAGCGATTATGCACTTATGATGCGCTCCCCCATTAGCGGAAGCCGAGGCAGCGCTTTCCATGCCGACCTGCTGAATGCATGGACGCCCGAACATCACACCAACATCCCGCGTATGCAGTTTGGCGACCAGTACACATCCAGCTCTTCCGATCGCTTCCTGACAAGCGCTTCTTATCTGAGTTTGCAGAACATCACACTGGGATATACATTCCCCACACGCTGGTGTCGTACCATCGGATTAGAGAAACTACGCATATACGGCACAGCAGACAATGTATGGCTGTGGTCGAAGCGCCAAGGTCTTGACCCGCGTCAAAATATCGACGGAACGGTGACCAATTCTTACTATGCGCCTATCCGCACCATCTCGGGCGGTATCACGTTAACATTCTGATAAACACCATTCAAAATGACGATATAGAAATGAAAAAGACAATCCTATATATAACAGGTCTGTGCTGCACTGTTGCAGCATCGATGAGTAGCTGTATCGAGGAAACATTTCCTACCGATTCGGCAACGTCAGAACAGCTCGGCACACGCGTGGAAAACATGCTCTACGCAATCCCGGCAGCTGCCAATCGACTGAACGCTCAAGGGGGGTCCCAACACTATGACTGGGGCTACGGCTCTATCATGCACATCCGCGACGTGATGACCGAAGACATGGCTATCGTTAGCTCCGGCTATGACCATTATCGTAGTTGGTCGCAAAATTTGGCTTCAGTGGGTGAAAGTTATGCAACCTCACAGTTTATCTGGAACTTCTATTGGAAATTTGTGCAGACCTCTAACGACTTGATTCGCGCCATCAATCCCGACACCGACAACGATATGCAATTAGGCTTTCTGGGTGTGGCGAAAGCTTTCCGTGCTTTCCAATACTTGGATCTGGCGCAAATGTTCGAGTTCCTTGAGAACGATAAGGTTACTCCCAACTCCCCCTCAGGCAACTCCGTGCTCCACCTGACGGTACCCATCATGACCGATTCGACATCGGTTGACCAGTCGCGCAACAACCCGCGTGTTTCACGCGAGAAGATGGCGGCATTTATTCTCTCCGATCTGCAAGCTGCCGAGAAGGATATTCCCAAGTTTACCGCTACCGTCAAAACCATGCCGCACTTGGACGTAGTATATGGCTTATATGCCCGTTACTACATGTGGCTGGGCGACTATGCAAATGCCAAGATCTATGCCCACAAAGCCATCGACACAACTAAATCGAAACCCATGACCCAGAGCGAATGGCTGAGTACCAGCAAAGGCTTTAATGATATTTCCAAATGGATGTGGGGGTCGCAATTGGTAGCAGAAGACGATGTTGTACAGACCGGTATTCTGAACTGGACTTCGTGGATGTCTAATGAGACTTCTTTCGGCTACTCATCGGCAGGTCCGTGGGTGATGATGAATGCAAATACTTACAACCGCATGGACGATAACGACTTCCGCAAGCTGGCGTGGAAAGCACCCGAAGGAGGTGCGTTAAATGGGTTGAATGACTATATCGACCCTAACTCCGACGCAGCGCTCGGCATGCCTGCCTATTCGTCGTTGAAATTTCGTCCGGCAGAGGGCAATATGGATGTCTCCAGCATCGCTGCTGCTTCAGCCTATCCTTTGATGCGCGTAGAAGAGATGTATCTCATTGAGGCGGAAGCTGCCGCTCACATCAATCCGGCAGAAGGGAAAGAGCTGATCGAATCCTTCATGCAAACCTATCGCGATCCGGGGTATGTATGCACGCCGGCAGACGTGGATGGTGTCGTCGAAGAGATCGTCTTCCAGAAACGGATTGAGCTGTGGGGAGAAGGATTAACCTACTTCGACGTGAAGCGCCTGAACATGTCTGTAACACGCGGCTATCCGGGAACGAACTTCACCGAAGCAGCTTGCTTCAACACCACCGGTCGTCCGGCTTGGATGAACTTTGTCATTGTGCAGACTGAAAAGAACAGCAACAAGGCGATGATGGGCTATGAGAACCCAAGCCCGGCAGGCGTGTACACGCCATGGATTGACCCGAGCCAAAAGAACTAAACGAGTTGATGTTATCAAAACAATAAAGAGCTAACAATATGAAGAATATACATATATATGTATGGGCATTGGTCAGCATGATGGTACTGACTTGGAGTGCTTGTACCGATTCTGTCGACTATACCCCAACCGCTCCCGAAGGCAGCGTTGGCGTCTTCTTTCAACCATCGGTCAAAACATCCTATACATTGGGAGGTAAGAACGACCCCGTTGAACTGACCGAAATCAGCGGTGAAGTGGAACTGGCAGTGCAACGCACCGACACCGTAGCCCCCTTCGAAGCACAACTGCAAGCCGAGTATAACCTGAACGGCTCGGAAGTGTTTATCGTGCCCGCAACAGTGAACTTTGCTGCCAACCAACGTACGACAACCATTAAGATTGCTTATTCCAAACTGAAGCGGGGGACGGATGAACCTTACACCGTAACCCTTTCATTCCCGGACGCCACGCAGTATGGCGTTTCCAAGCAGATCTTTACGTTTAACTATCCTGCATTTAAACCGGAAAAATGGGAAGTAATATCGAACGAAGCGGTATATTTCGATAACATTTTCACCATGTTTGGCGTATCCAATCTGATGATTAGCGGTCTTGAGGTGGAGAAAGAAGCTACAAGCAATCGATATCGCTTTAGAAGTCCCTATAACAATGAGTACTTCGATTATGTGTATGGCGAATCTCTTTTCGAGAATGATTATGAGTTCCCTTATATAGAATTGGATGGCGAGACGTATAGTAATGAGGTGCCCGGCGGGTATTTTATACCCGCAGTAGCATTAGGCTTCCAAATGGTCAATGGGGTAGGACCGAAGTTTGATCCCACATGGGACACTTTCGGGTCGTATGCCGGTAATCAAAGTTCGAACTTTACATCCTATCCTCTTGGAAAGTATGACGATAGAACTAAAATGTTCACATTTGGTGTAACTTACCATAATATTGGTGGTTATGGCTATTATCCCATCGGAGCTGAATTTAAGCTCTATCTGGATCCTGCTTTGATGGGTGTCGACTATGACCGCGATTACACTTGGCAGGATGTGAAAGAAGCTACCGGTTCATTCGATTCTGGATTTTATGGAGAGACTTGGATGCAGAATGTTCAACAAGCTGTCGAGGAACCCGATTTGTATCGTCTGCCGGATCTTTATGCCAAGGGCTACCCACTCTATTTCAAATATTATGAAAATACCGGCGCTGTTTCTATCGTTTCGGATGTTATGCAACAAACCGGTATCGTGTATGGAGACCACATGATATATGTGAGAGCTACTCCGAAAGAGGTGCTGTATGACAAAGATAAAGAGACATTCAATTTCGGTCTGACCTATTATCTGGTAAATGAAAAGGGTCAAGAGGCCTTTATCTGGGATCAAACTACCGAGAAGTTTACGTGGGGGCATGACGAAACATTCTTGCTCGAACACGGAAGAAAGATAGACGACTATGTAGGCACCTATCGCGTGGATGTTTATTCCGGACAGTATGACGAAAAGGTACTTGAGGGATATGTAAAAGCAAAGGTCGAGAAGGTAGACGAAACGTTATTGACAGTGACCGGGTTGTCGGGAGCAGGCGGTGCTGACAAGTTGGATGATACCACAGAACTTGCTTACGATCCCGAAACAGGATTGCTGCACTTCACAGCTCAACAAACGCCGGGTAGCTATCAGGGCTTTGCCGAATATGCACTTCCTTATGACTCGAAATCGGGAGATGCTCCTCTTAATGCGAGCGAAGAACTCGTGGGAGGTATGAGAGACAACGTATTGACGTGGGTTAATCCTGCAACCAATAAAGGGTGGTATAACTCTATGATCTACTTGTTTAATGTGTATAATAGCTTCCAAACCCTCACCGGTATATATTCAGTATTGACATGGATACCTATGGAGTCGTCGCAAGCGCCACAAGAGCCATCATT
This sequence comes from Prevotellaceae bacterium, assembly GCA_031262085.1. GTDB lineage: Bacteria > Bacteroidota > Bacteroidia > Bacteroidales > Bacteroidaceae > Bacteroides. Next base: position 5,135 of record JAISIN010000035.1, on the reverse strand, counting down.
CATTCCTGCATTCACCTATCCGGGAGGAGTGGTTAAGGTAGGCACACCGTCTAAACGCATTTACAAGAAAACGATAGACGGCAAAGAACCTGTGCCTTATCAAAAAGAAAAACCTTCGGTAACTTTGACCGGTAAACCCGCCTCTGCCGGTCTCAAATAATACTTGATTATACATAGAAAGGGGTGCAGCATCCTTTTGGGGTGAGCTGCCCCCTTTCTCCTTTATTTCTCAATCACTAAAACACAATCGTATGAAGATTCGAAACAATACACCCAACCCATATCTGTTACTTCTGTTAAGTATATTTCTCTTTGTTCAAAGCGGATATGCCATCATGGCAGACCCTGCACCTTTTGTCGTAAAACAGCCCGATGGAACATCCTTAACGGTACGCCTGCATGGCGATGAGTATTACAATTTCATGACAACCATAGACGGATACACACTGATAAAGAATCAGACCGGCGGATATGTCTACGCCATCAAAGAGAACGATGGGTTGCGACAAAGCGACTGGCTGGCACACAATATCGACCTGCGCGGAGAGCGTGAAGCCGCATTTTTGAAGAGTATAGAGAAATACCTGACAGCGCAATCGTCGGTCGATAAGTCGGTGATGCGCGCTGCTGCCGACAGCCGGATGCGAAAGCCACTTTTGGCTGATTACAAAGGTGACAAATTCAAAGGTCTGATCATTCTGGTACAATTCAACGACCGCAAATTTACGGTAGATAACTATACGGAGGTCTTTACCAACATGGTCAACGAACCGGGCTTCGCGGAAAAAGGGGCTACCGGCAGTGTACTCGACTACTTTACAGACTCTTCGATGGGGAAATTCAATCCACGATTTGACGTCGTAGGGCCGGTAACAGTAAATTACAACCAAGCCGATGCCGGACAAACCACCAAAGTGCCGCAGTTCGTAAAGGACGCCTGCTACATGGTCAAAGATGAGGTTAATTTCAACGATTACGACTTCGACGGCAACGGCGAGATCGACATGGTCTATGTAGTGTTTGCCGGAGGTGGTTCGCACGCCGGTAACCCCGATAGCTTTGTCTGGCCGCACATGAACCCCAACAAGATGAGCCTTGGTTTTGACGGATTAGTCATGGAACGTTATGCCTGCTCCACCGAATTGCAAAGCCTCGAAGCCAGAAATATGATGGATGGTATCGGCACCATCTGCCATGAGTTCAGCCATGTATTGGGACTGCCCGACCTTTACGATACGGATTACGACGGTAGCGGCGGAACGGCAGCTCACCCCGACGACTGGTCGGTGATGGCAAGCGGCAGCTATCTCAACAACTCACACACACCTGCCGCCTATTCGGCTTACGAACGATACCTGTCGGGGTGGATCACTCCCAAAGAATTGACAGGGAATGGCGTTTATAGTCTCTCGCCGCTAAATACGTCGAACGAATGCTATCGCTTCAAGTCGCCCATGTCCGATGAGTACTTCTATTTTGAAAACCGTCAGAAGAGCGGCTGGGATGCTTACTTGCCGGGACACGGAATGTTGATATTCCGAGTAGACCTGACCGACCCTTCGGCATGGTCGATGAATAATGTCAATGACGACCCGCGACATTTGTATTATGAATTGCTATGTGCCGACAACACCACTCCCGCACGAGCAGGCAATGCTTTCCCCGGCACCTCCCATGTGACCGAGATTAGCGACGAAACCACTCCTTCTTTGCTCTCGTGGGGCGGATCGCCTTCGGATAAGATTATTACGAATATCACGGAGAAGGATGGTATTATCTCGTTCAATCTGACGAACAATCAGGTGGATGAGAAAATAGAAGACTTTGATCCGATAGAAAAAACCGCTTGGGCAAAAGAGACGGTGGTAGGAACAATGGGCGCATGGATATTCAACAATGCCCGCACCTATTCGGCTAACGAGCTTGGACTGGGTAAAGATGGCAAGGTAGCAGCAGTAAAGAACGGCTCTATTGAGATGAACTTCGACATCACCGCGAAAGTACAATCAGTAACCCTCGCTGTTGCCCGACCCGCATCAACCAGCAGTCAGAAGTCGTTACGGATAGAGTATTCCGACGACGGCGGCGCCACATGGCGTGCTTACGGCGACAAAATAGCAGTTTCGTCGAGTGCCTTGTCGGCACAAGTAAGGCGGGTAGCATTGGAAGGGACACTGCGCTTCCGCGTAAGAGGCGATCTGTCGTTGGAGGGTTATATTGACAACTTCACCATCCGCTACGAACTGCCTACCGATATCAAGGAACTACCTACCGACAGCAACACTGCCATCCGCCTCTATAAAGAGGGCGAGGCATTGAGTCTTGTCAGCAAACAAGAGATCCGCCAACTCCGCATCTACACGCTGAACGGAACATTGATCTATGCCGCCGAACCTCGTTCGGAACGTGCCGTAGTACCTTGCTCGGGCTGGGCACACGGCGTCTACATCGTAGAAGCAAGCACAGCAGACGGAATAGTGAAGCAGAAAACAATATATTGAGAACTGTCAATGCTCAATGCTCAATGCTAACACCATCCTCGCAATCTCTTCGCCTGCGTGTGGTAACCCCATCAGACGGATGTGACGACTTAATGCCTGCAGCTTTGCATCGTTGCAAACGGTGTCAAGGGCTGTGGGCATTAGTTTTTCTATGGCTTCGGCATCTTTGACGCAGAGGGCGGCTCCGCGGTCGACTAAGGCAAGCGCATTTTTGGTTTGATGGTCTTCGGCTACGTTGGGCGAAGGAACAAGAATGACCGGTTTGCCCAGCAGACAGAACTCAGAGATACTACCGGCGCCGGCACGCGATACCACAAGATCGGCTACAACGTAGGCGCTGTTCATGTTTCTGATAAAGTCGGTGACATACAAGTTGGGCAAGGGAGTAGCGGGGAGGGCGGCGCGTACCTGATCAATATAATACTTTCCGGTCTGCCAGATGAACTGCACGTCGGGATTGGATTGCATCAGGGGGATAGCGGCGATGAGCGATTGATTGATGGTGCGTGCACCCAAGCTGCCGCCCAGTATCAGAATGGTCTTCTTGTCGGGATTAAAATTGATGCGAGATTGAGAGCGATCGGTGTCAGCAGAAGAGCTATCTACACCGGCATTGGCATAGAATGATTCGATGGCTTTCGGACGTGTCATATCGGAGGCGAACAAACTTTTCCGCACAGGATTGCCGGTAAGTTTGATTTTGTCTGCAGGGAAGAACTTCTCCATTCCTTCGTAAGCCACACAGATACAGGCAGCTTTCTTTGCCAACAACTTGTTGGTAACGCCGGGATATGAGTTTTGCTCCTGAAGCAGCGTGGGTATGCCTGCCATGCCGGCTGCTTTCAGAATCGGACCGCTGGCATAACCGCCTACCCCCACGGTAACTTGCGGGCGGAACTCTTTGATGATGCGTCGTGCCTTCCACTGGCTACGCAGCAGCTTGAACAGCACACCGATGTTTTTCCACAGATGCTTGCGGTCGAATCCGGCTACGGGCAAGCCGATGATGCGGTATCCGGCATCGGGTACGCGCTGCATCTCCATACGTCCTTCGGCGCCGACAAAGAGGATGTCGGCATCGGGGCATAATTCGCGGATGGCGTTGGCTATAGAGATGGCGGGGAAAATGTGACCGCCGGTGCCGCCGCCGCTGATGATGATACGAGGAGAAGAAGAGGATGTCATGATAAATGTCGCTTAATGTAACAGACGCACACTGCGTCGATGCAAAAGTAACGGATAATATCGGAATAATCATTGATACCGCCGAAATAATACCGGAGTGAAGTGGGTTTCCACCCATTCCGAATATCATGAAGAAGTATAATAATTTGTAAATCAACGGCGGGCGAAGAACTTGCCCGCTGCCTTTTTTGTTGTTTCATCGCAGAATGATTACTTTTGCGCGATTTTATTCACTAACAAATTAACATTAAACAAAATGATTAGCTACAAAGATTTAGGACTTGTAAATACTCGTGAGATGTTTGCAAGAGCTATCAAGGGGGGATATGCCATTCCGGCGTTCAACTTCAACAATATGGAGCAGTTGCAAGCCATTGTAAAGGCTGCGGTAGAAACCAAGTCGCCTGTTATCTTGCAGGTATCGAAAGGCGCTCGCAATTATGCCAACGCTACCTTGTTGCGTTATATGGCAGAGGGTGCCGTAGCGTATGCCAAAGAGTTGGGTTGCAAGCATCCCGAGATAGTGCTTCACTTAGACCACGGTGATAGCTTCGAACTGTGCCAGTCGTGCATTGAAACAGGTTTCTCTTCGGTAATGATTGACGGTTCGCATTTGCCTTATGAAGAAAACGTAGCATTAACGAAGAAAGTAGTAGAGTATGCCCATCAGTACGACGTGACCGTCGAAGCTGAGTTGGGCGTATTGGCAGGTGTCGAAGACGAAGTATCGGCTGAACATCATACGTACACCGACCCCGAAGAGGTAATAGACTTTGCCAACCGCACCGGTTGCGACAGCTTGGCTATCTCGATCGGAACATCGCATGGCGCGTACAAGTTCAAACCCGAACAGTGCCACGTCGACCCGAAGACCGGTCGTCTGGTTCCGCCTCCGTTGGCATTCGAGGTGCTCGACGCCGTCATGGAAAAACTGCCGGGCTTCCCCATCGTATTGCACGGATCGTCGTCGGTTCCACAGGAAGAGGTCGACACCATCAACAAGTATGGCGGCAAACTGGAGGCAGCCATCGGCATCCCCGAAGATGAATTGCGTAAAGCAGCCAAGTCGGCTGTGTGCAAGATCAATATTGATTCCGATTCGCGTCTTGCTATGACGGCAGCTGTCCGCAAGGTGCTTGCCGAGAAACCGGGCGAGTTCGACCCGCGTAAGTATCTCGGTCCGGCACGCGACAATATGGAGAAACTATACATGCACAAAATTGTCAGTGTACTTGGCTCCGACAACAAATTGGGACAGTTAGATTAATTCTCCGCTTCTCTATTTTGAATATCACCTGCAATGCACCCCTACGGTGCATTGCAGTTTTTTTATTTAACGTGGCTATTGTCACTGCAAAAGTGAGTCCTGCCACTGATTTCGGGCGCAAAAGTAGAAAAACTATTGTTTACACGCCAAATATTCATCTATTTTTTAGGGTATATAACGTT
>JAISIN010000028.1 GCA_031262085.1 Prevotellaceae bacterium | reverse complement strand
AACGTTATATACCCTAAAAAATAGATGAATATTTGGCGTGTAAACAATAGTTTTTCTACTTTTGCGCCCGAAATCAGTGGCAGGACTCACTTTTGCAGTGACAATAGCCACGTTAAATAGAGAAGTTTATGCCTGCAAATCTTGTTATTGTCGAATCACCGGCAAAAGCAAAAACTATAGAGAAGTTTTTGGGAAAGGATTATAAAGTCCTTTCGAGCTACGGTCATATACGTGACTTGAAGAAGAAAGAGTTCAGTATTGATACAGAACACGGTTTCGCTCCCGACTATGAAATACCAGCCGACAAAGAGGCTATTGTACAGTCGCTCCGAACCGAATCTACCAAAGCCGACACCGTGTGGCTCGCCTCCGATGAAGACCGCGAAGGAGAAGCTATTGCCTGGCACTTGTACGAGGTGCTGAAACTGAATCCCGACCACACCCGTCGCATTGTCTTTCACGAAATCACCAAGACAGCTATCTTGAAAGCCATTGAGCAACCTCGTTCGATCGACATCAATCTGGTTAACGCTCAACAAGCACGGCGTGTCCTCGACCGCATCGTAGGATTTGAACTCTCGCCCGTGTTGTGGAAGAAGGTGAAACCCTCACTCTCTGCCGGACGTGTGCAGTCGGTTGCCGTGCGACTGATTGTAGAGCGCGAACGAGAGATCAGCGCTTTTCACACCGAAGCTGCCTACCGTGTTACGGCACTCTTCCAAGTACCCGACGCCGACGGTAAGCCGGTTGAACTGAAAGCCGAAATGAACCGCCGCCTCAAAACCAAAGTCGAAGCTCAACAACTGCTCGAAAGTTGTCGACTGTCGACCTTCACCATCGACGACATCACTACCCGCCCCGTTAAGAAAAGTCCCGCTGCCCCCTTTACCACCTCGACCCTCCAGCAAGAGGCTGCCCGCAAATTGGGATTCACCGTGTCGCAAACCATGCGTGTTGCCCAGCAACTCTACGAAGCAGGACATATTACCTATATGCGTACCGACTCGGTCAACCTGTCGCAACTCGCCATCCATGCCAGCAAAGAGGCAGTGTCGCGACTCATGGGCGAGAAGTATGTACACTCGCGCAACTACCACACCAAGACGAAAGGCGCACAAGAGGCGCACGAAGCCATTCGTCCCACCTACATGGAGAATACCCGCATCGGTGGTACGGCACAAGAGAAGAAACTGTACGACCTGATATGGAAGCGCACCATTGCCTCGCAAATGGCAGATGCCGAGTTGCAAAAGACCACTGCCACCATCAGTATCAGTCGCGCACCCGAACAGTTTGTGGCAGAAGGCGAGATCGTGACCTTTGACGGCTTCTTGCGTGTTTACCGTGAATCGTATGACGATGATGCCGAGCAAACCTCTACCGAAGATTACCTGCTCCCCCCTCTGACCCAAGGGCAATTGCTACAATATAAAGAAATTACCGCTACCGAGCGTTTCACCCAAGCCCCGTTCCGCTACACCGAGGCGAGCTTGGTACGCAAGATGGAAGAGCTGGGCATCGGACGACCGTCGACCTATGCGCCCACCATCTCAACCATTCAGCAGCGCGGCTATGTAGAAAAAGGCGACCGTGAAGGTGCCGAACGCACCTACAACGTGATGAGCCTGCAAGGAGATCGCATAACCGACCTTACGCGCACCGAAACCGCAGGCAGTGAGAAAAACAAACTGTTACCTACCGACACAGGGCTGGTTGTAACCGACTTCCTCGTGCAGAATTTCCCCGACATCATGGACTATAACTTTACTGCCAACGTCGAGAAAGAGTTTGATGAGATAGCCGAAGGCGAAGTGGTATGGACAAATGCCATGGGCAGCTTCTACCAATCGTTTCATCCGCATGTGGTAAGTACACTCGCCACCAAAACCACCCACAAAACCGGTGAACGGATGTTGGGTACCGATCCTGCCAGCGGCAAGGTCGTATCGGTCAAGATCGGACGATTCGGACCAATGGCACAGATAGGCAGTATAGACGATACCGAGAAACCGCGCTTCTCACCCCTGAAGAAAGGCATGTCTATCGAAACCGTTACGCTCGAAGAGGTGCTCAATCTCTTCAAACTACCCCGCACACTGGGCACATACGAAGGAAAGAGTGTTACCGTAGGCATCGGACGCTTTGGACCGTATATCTACTATAACAGCGGCTATACATCGCTTCCCAAAGGTGTAGACCCTATGGAGATCGAACTCGATGAAGCCATGGAGTTGGTACGTGCAAAAGCCGAAGCCACTGCCAAGAAACATCTCAAGAAGTTCGAACAAGAACCGGAGTTAGAGATTATGAACGGACGATTCGGTCCTTACATAGCCTATAAAGGCAGCAACTACAAGTTGCCTAAAGATGTCGTTCCCCAAGAATTGACACTCGAAGAGTGCCTGCAAATTGTGAAAGTACAACAGGAAAAAGCTGAAAATTCACCCAAAACAAAGGGAAAAGGTCGCTTTGCCGGAAAGAAAAAAGAATAACTGCTGACAAGTGAAGTTTTTACGCTATCTTTGTCGCCCTATCTGATACAGAAAAAAGAACGGATCTTTAAAACATCGAATGAGTTTAGTAAACTTCACACACATGCTGACACAAGCAGTCGACGAACTCTCGGAGAGTTCCTCCTACCAAGGACTGTTTCATCAGCATACCGACGGATACCCCCTGCCGTCGACACGCGCGCTGCGAGAAATGGTAGAGTTGTCGCGCACCGTGCTCTTTCCCGGTTACTACGGAAACTCTTCTATCAACGCACATACGGTACGCTATCACATCGGCGTGAATGTGGAGCGGCTGTTCGACTTGCTCACCGAGCAGATTTTGGCAGGTCTATGTTTCAATGACAAGAGCGAATGTAGTTGCTTCTCTCAAAGTCAGCGCCAACAAGCGTCCGATGTAGCTGCACGCTTCGTTTCCTGCCTGCCTGAGTTACGCCGCACGCTTGCCACCGATGTGGAGGCAGCCTACAACGGCGATCCTGCTGCCAAAAGTCACGGCGAGGTGATCTTCTGCTATCCGGCCATCCGTGCCATCAGCAACTACCGCATCGCACACGAGCTACTGAAGCTCCACGTGCCGTTAATTCCCCGCATCATTACCGAGATGGCACACAGCGAAACCGGTATCGATATTCATCCGGGCGCTACTATCGGACATCACTTCACCATCGACCACGGAACGGGTGTGGTTATCGGTGAGACGTGCATCATTGGCAACCATGTCAAACTCTATCAGGGCGTGACACTCGGAGCCAAAAGCTTCCCGCTCGATGACGACAACAAGCCTATCAAAGGCATCCTGCGACATCCCATCCTCGAAGACCATGTTATTGTCTACTCAAACGCCACCATCTTGGGGCGTATCACCATCGGACAAGGCGCCACCGTAGGCGGCAATATCTGGGTGACTGAGGATGTACCGCAGGGAGCACGTATCGTGCAAAGGAAATAGCATAAGAAATAAACATAATATATCTCATATATTACCACCATTAGCATATACACATTTTAATTTATGTCTTCGTTCCAAATGATAGCCAAGACCTTCCAAGGCTTGGAGGAAGTATTAGCACAAGAGTTGACCGCATTGGGTGCCAATGATATTGAAATAGGTCGCCGCATGGTTGCCTTCACCGGCGACAAAGAGATGATGTACAAAGCCAATTTCTGCCTGCGTACCGCCATTCGTATTCTCAAACCCATTAAGCAGTTCAAAGCCAAAGATGCCGACGAAGTGTACGAACAGATAAAAGCCATCGCATGGGAAGATATTCTGGATCTGAAGAAGACCTTTGCCGTCGATGCCGTAGTCTTCAGTGAAGAATTTCGTCACTCCAAGTTTGTCTCCTACAAGGTCAAAGACGCCATCGTCGACTATTTCCGCGAGAAGACCGGCAAGCGCCCCTCCGTTCGTCTGACCAACCCCGATGTGCTGCTCAATATTCACATTGCACAGACCACCTGTACGCTGTCGCTCGATTCGTCGGGCGAATCGCTCCACCGACGCGGATATCGGCAGGAAGCCGTCGAAGCCCCGCTCAACGAAGTGCTGGCAGCAGGCATGATTCTGCTTACCGGCTGGCATGGTGAGTGCGATTTCATTGACCCCATGTGTGGATCGGGCACGTTGCCTATCGAGGCAGCGCTCATTGCCCGTAACATTGCCCCGGGGGTGTTCCGCAAAGAGTTCGCTTTTGAGAAATGGAGCGATTTCGATGCCGACTTGCTGGGAGCCATCTACAACGACGACAGCGCCGAACGGGAGTTTACCCACAAGATATATGCCTACGACAACAGTCCGAAAGCCCACGATATCGCCCTGCGCAACATTAAATCTGCCGGTGTAGCGAAAGATGTTGTTCTCAAAGTGCAAGCCTTCCAACAGTTTGAACAGCCCAAGGAGAAAGCCGTCATCGTGACCAATCCGCCCTACGGCGAGCGCATCACTACCAACGACCTGCTCGGTCTCTATCAAATGATAGGCGAACGGCTGAAGCACGCTTTCACCGGCAATACTGCATGGATCCTCTCTTACCGCGAAGAGTGCTTCGACCAGATTGCCCTGAAAGCGTCGGAACGCATACCGCTCTACAACGGAGCGTTAGAGTGCGAGTTTCGCAAATACGAGCTGTTCGACGGAAAGTACAAGGACTACCGGGCACAAGACGAACCGGAGCGGTGGTAAATCAGAATCATCATGAAGAGAATACGTTTTCGCCTAAGCGCGCTACTATTTGCTGCACTCGCTGCCACCCACCTCGCAGCCCAAAACCGGCAAATGCCCACGCTGGAAGACCTCATCCCCGGCGGAGTCACCTACCGCTATACCGACAACCTCTCCGGAGTGCAATGGTGGGGCGATGCCTGCATCAAACCGAGTGTTGATTCGCTCGTTGCCATCAATCCTGCGACAGGCAAACAGACACTGCTCGCTACCCGCACGACCCTCAACGATGCCCTGACGAAAGCGCAGCTTGGCACTATATCGCACTTCTATAGCGTACAGACCCCGTGGGCTGACCGCACGCACCTCCTGATAGACCTGCGCGGCAGGTATGTGGTGTACGACTGGGACGCAAATGCCGTACTCGGTCAACTCGATTATCCCCGCGATGCTGCCAACCGCGACTACAACCTCGCAAGCAACAACGTGGCTTATACCATCGACAACAACCTCTACGTGAACGACCGGCAAGTGACCCGCGAACCCGAAGGCGTGGTGTGCGGACAGACGGTACACCGCAATGAATTCGGCATAGACAAGGGAACCTTTTGGAGTCCGAAAGGCGAGTTGCTGGCATTCTACCGCATGGACGAACGTATGGTGACACAGTATCCGCTGGTCGACATCACTGCACGCGTAGGAGAGGTGAATTGGGTACGCTACCCCATGGCAGGCATGACCGGTCACAAAGTCTATGTGGGCATTTACAATCCGCAGACGCAAGCCACCCTCTACCTGAACACCGGCGACCCTACCGACCGCTACTTTACCAACATCAGCTGGGCGCCCGATGCCCGCAGCCTCTACCTCATCGAGCTGAACCGCGACCAGAACCACGCCAAGCTCTGCCAATACAATGCCGAGACGGGCGAACGGATGGCAACCCTCTTCGAGGAAACGCACTCCAAATATGTGGAACCGCTCCATCCCATACTCTTTCTGCCGTGGGACAGCCACAAGTTTATCTACCAAAGTCGTCGCGACGGATTCAATCATCTCTATCTGTACGACACCACAGGCAAGCTACTCAAGCAACTCACGCAAGGCGACTGGTTGGTGCGGGACATCCTTGGCTTCAACCGCGCCAAGAAGGAGATCGTGATCGCTTCGACCGAACAGTCGCCCCTGCAAAGCAATCTCTATAAGGTGAACATACAAAACGGCAAGCGTACCCTGCTGGGTAATGCCGACGGTGTACATAGCGCCCTGCTCAGCGGCGGCGGCGCTTATCTGATCGACAGATACGCTTCCCCCGTCGCTCCTCGCAACATCGATCTGGTCGATGTCCGCAGCGGCAAGTGTCTGCGCAACCTGCTCACCGCTTCCGATCCTTATGCCGACTTCGTGATGCCTACCGTCGAAACAGGTACCCTGACCGCTGCCGACGGCAAGACCGAACTTTACTACCGCATCACCAAACCTGCCGATTTCGACCCGTCGAAGAAATATCCCGTCATCATCTATGTCTATGGCGGTCCGCATGCCCAGATGATCACCAACAGCTATCGCTACGGCGTAGGCGGCTGGCACATCTATATGGCAAATCGCGGCTATGTCGTCTTCACACTCGACAATCGCGGTAGCAGCAACCGCGGAAGGGAGTTCGAGAACGTCACCTTCCGACATCTCGGCGTCGAAGAGTGTAAAGATCAGATGTGCGGTGTGGAGTATCTCAAGAGCCTCCCGTACATCGATGCCAACCGCATCGGTGTGCACGGCTGGAGCTTCGGCGGACACATGACTACCGCCCTGATGTTGCGCTATCCCGAGACCTTCAAAGTGGGGGTTTCCGGTGGTCCCGTCATCGACTGGGCATACTACGAAGTGATGTACGGCGAACGCTACATGGATACCCCGCAAAGCAATCCCGACGGCTATAACGAGTGCAACCTCAAGAATCTGGCAGGTAACCTGCGCGGTCATCTGCTTCTCATTCACGACGATCACGACGACACCTGTGTGCCGCAACACACCCTGTCGTTCATCAAAGCGTGTGTAGATGCCCGCACTTACCCCGACCTGTTTATCTATCCCGGGCACAAGCATAACGTGATGGGACGCGACCGCGTGCATCTGCACGAGAAGATAACCCGTTATTTCGACGATTATCTAAAGTAGAGTTGTTACCTTTGCGTCGTTTTTACAACAACTACAAGTATTTATATTCGATTTAACGATATGATAAGCAGAATTAATCAACTTCTACAAGAGGTAGAAGCACTAACGGCGGGCAATGCCGACGAGTTGGAAGCCCTCCGCATCAAGTATCTTAGTAAGAAAGGGGCTATCAATGAACTTATGACCGACTTCCGCAACGTGCCTGCCGATCAGAAAAAGGAGGTGGGTATGCGCTTGAACGAACTTAAAACACGCGCACAAGAGAAGATCGCCGCCCTCAAGGAACAATTTGAGCGTACAGACAGTGATTGCAGCCATATCGATCTCACCCGCTCTGCCTATCCCGTACCGATGGGTACGCGCCATCCGTTGAGCATCGTCAAGAACGAGATTATCGACATCTTCGCACGGTTGGGGTTCCGTATTGCCGAAGGTCCGGAGATAGAAGACGACTGGCACGTCTTTTCTGCCCTCAACTTTGCCGAGGATCATCCGGCACGCGACATGCAAGATACCTTCTTTATCGAATCACATCCCGACATCATGCTGCGTACCCACACCTCGTCGGTACAGACGCGTACCATGGAGGGTACACGTCCACCCATCCGCGTCATCTGTCCGGGGCGGGTCTATCGCAACGAAGCCATCAGCTATCGCGCGCACTGCTTCTTCCATCAGGTAGAGGGGTTGTACATCGACGAAAAGGTGTCGTTCGCCGACCTGAAGCAGGTGTTGTTGCTCTTTGCCAAGGAGATGTTCGGCACCGACACCAAGATTCGCTTGCGTCCTTCTTACTTCCCGTTTACCGAGCCGAGCGCCGAGATGGACATCAGCTGTCACATCTGCGGCGGCAAGGGATGCCCCTTCTGTAAGCATACCGGCTGGGTGGAGATTCTGGGGTGCGGCATGGTCGACCCCTATGTGTTGCTCAACAGTTATATCGACCCCGATTTGTACAGCGGCTATGCCTTCGGTATGGGTGTTGAACGCATTGCCAACCTAAAGTATCAGGTGAAAGACCTTCGTCTTTTCTCGGAGAACGACGTTCGCTTCCTGCGCGAATTCGAACATGCCATAGGATAATCACAGTGCAAATTGGGTAGAGGACGGGGGTAGTTATCCAATCAAATATCGTCCAATGTTTCGCTTCTCTTTGTCGAAGCTTACGCCGACCTTTACAAGTTCTCGTTCGTTGAGGGTGTAGGGCAGCAGGTACTCGTTGCTATCTATCTGCTGGAGGAGAAATTCGGTTAGTACAGGTTCGCTGCTAACGTTATTGCAGGTTCGTACATAGAAATCCCCGCAAACTACGTCTGCTATTCTACCTTCCACTCCGTGATACTGCGTGTTTGCGCATCGTATTGCACGCCGATGCGCACCACTTGTCGGGTGTCGGCTTCGTAGGGCACGGCGTAGTGTTGGCGTTCTATCTGTGCCAGACCGTCGTCGGCAGTGCCGTGCACTTTGATTTCGAAGAGATAGATGTACTTCTTGTTCTTGACTACGACATCGGCGCGACCGATGGCTGTGGGCACTTGCGTCTGCGCGAACTGTCCCAGCAGGGTAAAAATCATGTAGAAGATGATTTCGGCGCGCGACTCGTTGTCGCTCTTCTTCTCGTAGGGGATGGAGGCGATGAATGAGCGCATTTGCCTCATGCAAGCATCCACATCGCCCACGTCGAGGGCATTATTCATGGCGATGATGTTTATGCTATTCTCCCGTTCGGTATGACCGGTCACCGATGGCGCCAATGACCGGACAAAGCCGAGGCGCACCTCTTCGTTGGGATAGCCCAACGTATAAATACCATTATTATAATCCTTAATGGTGAGATAGCCGCTTTGATACAGCACCGGTATCAGATCGGTCAACGTCTCCACCGGTGTGTCAAAGTCTCCGGCAACAGCTTGGCTGCCTTCCAATGTGGTAGGTATGACATC
>JAISIN010000109.1 GCA_031262085.1 Prevotellaceae bacterium | reverse complement strand
TATGGCTTTAGTACGACTTTCGAACTGGTGTCTATTACTTCAGTACGACTTTCAAATAGGTGTCTACTGAATCAGTTTATGAACAAAAAAAGTGTCTAGCAAAATCAGGAAAAGACATTCTGTTATTTTGATGAAAATTATCTCCCTTTGATGTGAGGCAAAACTCCCTTTCATCTGATGCAGATCTCCCTTTGAAGTGAGGCAAAACTCCCTTTCATCTGATGCAGATCTCCCTTTGAAGTGAGCCGGATGTCCCTTTGATATCCATTGAAAACGTTATAGCACCGGATAAATCCCCTTGCTCTGTTCTTGAATCAAGGTGACGCAAAGCGATAGGGTAGACGAAGTGGACGAAGTGTTTTTAAACTTTATTAAATTTATATAAGTATATGCATATATGTACTATACATAATATGTTCTCGCGCGAAAATATATAAAGTTAGAAAACACTTCGTCCACTTCGTCTACTTCGTCTACCCTAAGCGATCCATCGAATCTTATTAAAACGGAAGCTGTGGGCTGACATTTGTCAACTCTTCTGCTGTAACGACGGTTAGCTGCATAGGAAAACGCATACTTCTGCTATTTTGAATATGTCTCATCGATTTGCATTAGTCAATCAGTCTATTATCGTTAATCTCGATTATGTGTATGGCATCAAAGAAGGTTATCTACAATTGATAACACCTTTTGAACATTGTCACTTCAAACTCTCACGCAGTTGCAGAAAGATTTTGGAAGATATGCATTGGCAACTGTGAGAGCGTATTTGTGTACTTCAAAAACGTACAGAGTGTTCGATATCGGACACTCTTATTTTATATTATATGCTTGTAATCAGTCTATTATATGTTTGGCACACTGTTCGCTCCATCGTAGCGCATAAACAGTAAAACCGTTCACAATGGACAGAGAAATACCCAAAGCAGTGCGCACCAAAGAGCGCAATAAGAAAATAGTTCGCTACGGCAGTACAGGCATAGCAGCGATCGTAGTTATCAGTGTGCTGATCTCGTTGATGCGCACAGGTGTGAGAGCCAAAGATTTAATCTTTTCTACCGTCGATACCGGCACGATTGAGGTCAGCGTCAGTGCCTCGGGCAAGGTAGTGCCGGCATTCGAGGAGATGATCAACTCACCCATCAACACCCGCATCGTCGAGATATATAAAAAAGGCGGTGACAGTGTAGATGTAGGTACGCCCATTTTGAAGCTTGACTTGCAGAGCACCGAGACCGAGTATAAGAAGTTGCTCGACGAAGAGCAGATGCGTAGCTACAAACTGGAGCAGCTCCGCGTAAACAACGAAACCAAACTGCGCGATATGGAGATGCAAATCAAGGTCTCCGCCATGAAGCTCAGCCGTATGAAGGTGGAACTGCGTAACGAGCAGTATCTCGACAGCCTCGGCTCAGGCACGACCGACAAGGTGCGGCAAGCCGAGCTGAGCTACAACGTGGGTAAGCTGGAGCATGAGCAGCTACAACAGCAGTACGAGAATGAAAAGCAGGTGCTCGCCGCCGAATACAACGTGCAACAACTCGACTTCAGCATCTTCCGCAAGAGCCTGGCAGAGATGAAGCGCACTTTAGACGATGCACAGGTGCGGTCGCCACGCAAAGCCATCCTCACCTATATCAACAATCAAATCGGCGCACAGGTGTCGCAGGGCAGCCAGCTGGCCATCATCTCCGACCTGAGCCACTTCAAGGTGGAGGGCGAGATTGCCGATACCTACGGCGACCGCGTGTCTGCCGGCGGAAAAGCCATCGTGAAGATTGGCAGCGAGAAGCTCGAGGGCGTAGTGAGCAGCGTGACACCACTCTCGAAGAATGGTGTCATCTCCTTTACCGTACAACTGAACGAGGACAACAACCGTCGCCTCCGCTCGGGATTGAAGACCGATGTCTACGTGATGAACGCCGTCAAAGAGGATGTGATGCGCATCGCCAACGCCTCCTACTACGTGGGACGCGGTGAGTACGACCTCTTCGTGCAGGATTCGGACAAGGAACTCGTCAAACGTAAAGTGACGCTCGGCGACAGCAACTTCGAATATGTGGAGGTGGTCAGCGGCTTGCAACCGGGCGACCGCGTGGTGGTGAGCGACATGAGTCAGTATAAGAATAAGGAGAAGCTGAAGCTGGGTTAAGGAATACTATTTAACAAACAGAATGTTATGATTACACTTTACCTGAAACAAGCTTGGATATTGATAAAGCAGCAACGGCTCTTTACCGGTATCTATGTGCTGGGGACGGGACTGTCGATTGCATTGGTGATGACCGTCTTCATTATCTTCTATGTGAAGTTTGCCCCGATCTATCCCGAGTACAACCGCAACCGCATGCTGGTGGTGAAATCGGTCAAAGTGACCGTGAAAGACCCGAAGAGCACCAACCTATGGTGTGGCACGGTGAGCGACCGAATTGTCGGCATGATGGCAGACCTGCCCCATCTGGAGGCAGCCACGGCGACAGCCACCGATTGGCAACCCCAGTTCATCACCCTGCCCGACGGCATAGAGCAGCTGGAGGCAAAGGTGCGCTACGCCGATGCAGGCTTCTGGCAGGTGTTCACGTTCCGCTTCCTGTACGGTAAACCCTTTACGCAAGCCGACATAGATGCCCGTCGTCCGGAACTGGTGATTCCGCAAAGTCTGGCAGAGCGGTTGTTCGCCACTGCCGACGCCGTAGGACGCGAGGTGCAGATGGATGGTGTGGCATACCGGGTGTGCGGCGTCGTTGCCGATGCCTCGAGTGCCACGCCTGCCTCCTCGGGCGACGTATGGATGCCTGCCTCGTTCAACTCCTCCGCCACCTCCGTCTACAGCGACAATCACGAAGTCCGCCTGCTGGGAGACTGGAGCATCTACCTCACCGCCGCCTCTGCTGCCGACAAAGAGGCGCTGAAAGAGGAGGTGCGCGACCGCTTCCGAAAGTATAACCAGACCGACGAGCATTTCGTGACCGACTTCTCCGGACAGCCCGACGACTATTGGGCGAGCACCTTCCGCTTCGATGCGTGCAGCGCCCCCGACCTGACAAACGTGATCGGTACCTTCTCCTTGCTCTTCATCGCCTTGCTCATCATTCCCGGCATGAACCTGAGCGGCATGGTCGCCTCGCGCATGGACAACCGCATCGCCGAGATGGGCATCCGCAAGACCTACGGCGCCACGCGCGGCAGCCTCATCAGCCAAGTGCTGTGGGAGAACCTGCTGCTCACCTGCTTGGGCGGATTGCTGGGATTGCTACTATCCTACCTCATCGTGCTCACCTCCAGCCACTGGATTCTCACCCTCTTCGACACGTGGGTCGAACCGGACAAAGCACCGCAGTTCACTTTCGAGATGCTCTTCAATCCGCTGGTGTTCGGAGCCGCCCTCCTGCTCTGCGTGGTGCTCAACCTCATCTCGGCATTCGTGCCCACGGCATGGGCTTTGCGTCATCCCATTATTCAATCCATTCAAATGAAAAACTGACCCTTCAAAAGACACACTGATATGATTATACTACATCAACTCTGGAACCAACGCCGCGCCAACGGCTGGATATTCGTCGAATTGCTGGTGGTGGCTTTCTTTCTTTGGATTGTGGTCGACCCCATCTACGTGATCACTGCCAACCAATCCATCCCCAAGGGATATGAAGAGGCGAACACCTACCTGCTGCTCATCAATCATTACAACGACACGCATGGGAAGTTCGATGCCGCACAAGATACCCCCGACGCGCTGGAGGAGAATATCCTCCGCATCTTCCGCACCGTGAAAAGTCTGCCCGAAACAGAGGCTGCCGCCCTGCTGAGCGACCACAGCAGCTTTCCCAATGCGCCCGGCTACAACGGTGGCCAATACTTCAACGATACGGTATACGTCCATTCCCAAACCTACAGCTTTTCGCAGGTAGAGGGCAGCGACCTGCTTGCCACCTATCGGCTGCGCGACCATCGCACGGGCGAGGTGATACAACTGCCCGCCGACTGCGGCGCACGCGGCGGCGTGTTTCTCACCGAAGACATGGCAAAGAAGCTGTTCGGCACCGCAGATGCCACGGGGCTGCAAGTGCGTTATGGCGACAGCACGTTTCATGAAGTGCGGGGCGTGATTCAAGCCTATAAAGCACGGAACGATGCGCAACCCACGCCCTTGCTGATTCGGGTCGGACCGGGCACGCCCTCGACCGGGTTGCTGCAATGGCGGGCAACGATAGCGCTCCGTGTGAAACCGGGCACCGATGCCGCAGCATTTGAACGCCGCTTCAAGCAGGAGGTGGCTCCGCAACTCAACGTGGGCAATTTCTACTTCACCTCGCTACGCACGCTGAAAAGTGTTCGGCAAGAGTGGGAAAACACGTCGGGCACCTCCAACGCCTTGCGGCTGCACTATGCCCTGGCAGGCTTCGCCCTGCTCTGCATCTTTCTGGGCATGACGGGCACGTTCTGGATTCGTTGCAACACCCGCCGACAAGACATGGGGCTGATGAAAGCGATGGGTGCCAGTCGCGGAACCGTCATCCGGCAGTTCCTCGCCGAAGCGTGGTGGTTGGTGACCATCGCCTTCCTCCTCTCACTGATCCCTACGCTGAACCGCGTCTATGCCTCCGGCTTCGCCAACGCCACGGAGAACGGCGATCCTGCCTATTGGCAGAACCAGCCCGTGACGCACTTTGTGATAGTGACGCTGCTGGTATATGCCATCATGATGCTTATCGCAGCGCTCGGCACCTACATCCCGGTGCGTAGAGCATCGAAAACCTTGCCGGCAGAGGCACTGAGGGATGAATAAGATAAGACAACCGTTTAAAACCGTACACGGGTGTCCGATATTGAACACTTGTTGTTTTACCGATTAATTAATAATCAAGTAGTTGCATTCTTGGCACGCTTTTGGCACGGTAAGATAGCAATGAAACATCTTTAGAACATCGAACTTATGATCAAGCTTACAGAAATCAACAAAATCTACCGTACAAACGAAATAGAAACGGTAGCATTGGAGAATGTAAACCTCGAAGTAGACAAAGGCGAGTTCCTCAGTGTCATGGGACCATCGGGCTGCGGCAAGTCTACACTGCTCAACATCATCGGGCTGCTCGATGCCCCCACCAGCGGTATCATCGAGATTGCCGGCACTCGCGTAGAAGGCATGAAAGACAAGGAACTGGCTACCTTCCGCAATCACAAATTAGGCTTTGTGTTTCAGTCGTTCCACCTCATCAACTCTCTCAACGTGATCGACAATGTGGAGCTACCGCTATTATATAGAAAGGTGGGCGCACGCGAACGTCGTCGGCTGGCAGAAGAGGTGCTTGCCAAAGTAGGACTGAGTCACCGCATGCGCCACATGCCCACGCAACTATCGGGCGGACAGTGCCAACGAGTTGCCATCGCCCGCGCCATCGTAGGCAACCCCGAGATTATACTTGCCGACGAGCCTACCGGTAACCTCGACTCCAAGATGGGCGCCGAAGTGATGGATCTGCTTCACAAGCTCAATCAGGAAGACGGGCGCACCATTGTAATGGTGACGCACAACGAGGAGCAAGCCAAGCAAACCAGTCGCACCGTGCGCTTCTTCGACGGTCGACAAATCGGATAATCCGTCGCCACGGAGTGAACAGAATAGAATCAGATAGCAGTAAGCTAACAATAAACTAACTTTTAATTTTCAATTTCCTTATGAGAACAATGATCCTTTCCATCAGCATGCTGTTTGGCTTAGCCATCGCATCGGTATTTGCTCAAACGAGCAACGAAACACGCAAAGTCGAAGACTTTTCCTCGCTCAACATATCCTCCGTAGGTTCTATCATCTTTACGCAAAGCGATGAATGTACGGTGAAACTCGAAGGTACCGACCGCTTGGTTAAAAACATCACCACGACCGTGACCGATGGCACGCTCTTCGTAGGCATGATAAACGGGAGCATCAAAACCAACCGTACCAACGACCTGAAGGTGTACATCACCGCCCCCGATATCAAGCAGCTTATCTTCTCGGGCGTAGGCTCGTTCAGCAGCTACGAGGCAGTGACACTCGAAGGCGACCTCGCTATCGACGTACAGGGTGTAGGCAAGGTCGACATCAAAGAGTTGAAATGCCACAACCTCAATTTCAGTCTGAACGGCGTAGGCAGCTCTTTCATTCGTGTGGAGTGTAACCATCTGGATGCAGCGGTCAACGGCGTAGGCAGCGCTTCGTTCAACGGCACGGCACGTACCGCCAACTTTAATAAGAGTGGCGTAGGCAGCATTAACCGCCGCTACTTCAAAGTGGGTGGAGACGAATAGCCCGAAAAGAACAAGGATTAATCTACGAATCGATGATTAAGCAATATTTACAGCAAGCTTGGGCACAACTACGGCAACAACCCCTCATCAGCGGGGTGACCATTGCTGGAACGGCGCTCGCCATCTTCCTCATCATGCTGGTGGTGATGCTACAACAGGTCAAGACGGCTCCTTTCGCTCCCGAATCGAACCGCGACCGCTTCCTGCATGCGCGGTATGCCAGCATCGAAAATAAGGAGTGGGGTGCCGGAAATACCAGCAACGGACCGATGAGCGTGAAGACCGCCCGCGACTGGTTTGGCAGCCTGAAAACACCCGAAGCCGTTACGATTTATACGTTTGTGGTCTCTACCCCCGTCAATATGCCCGGGCAGCCTGCTACGAGCGTGGATATGAATCAGACGGACGATCTCTTCTGGCGCGTGTTCGACTTCTCGTTTATCGACGGCAAACCCTACGACAAAGCCACGTTCGACGCCGGACAGCCCGTAGCCGTCATCACTGCGAGCGTAGCACGGAAGCTCTTCGGCACCACTGCCTGCACCGGGAAAACGTTTCTCCTGAATCACGCCCCCTACCGCGTGTCGGGTGTGGTGCGCGATGTGTCGACCCTCGCCACCACCGCTTACGCACAGGTGTGGATTCCTTTCACCTCGACCGATATGGTCAACAATACGTGGAGCGACCACATGGGCATGATGAGTGCCACCATACTGGCACGCAGCCGTGCCGACTTCCCTGCCATCCGCGAGGAATCGAAGCGACGCATGAACGAAATCAATCAGCAGATAAGCGAAGAGGGCTACTCCTTTATTGATCGCAACCGCCCCTACGACCAAGAGACGCAAGCCATCGCTTTCGCAGCCAACTGGGAACCCGACTTGGGTGCCGCTCGTCGTCAAAACCTGATCATCTTCATCATTCTCTTGATAGTACCCGCCATCAATCTTAGCAGCATGACGCAAAGTCGCTTGCGGCAAAGGGTTTCCGAGATTGGTGTGCGGCGTGCTTTCGGCAGTACCCGCACGGAGATTATGGGACAGATTATCTCGGAGAGCTTCGTAGTCACCCTGCTGGCAGGCATCCTCGGACTGGCGCTGAGCGTGGCGTTTGCCTATCTGGGCAACTCGATACTCTTTGCACAAGCCTACAGTCAGACATTAAGTACGCCGGTGGTCGATGCCTCTATTCTGTTGCACGCATCCACCTTCGGATGGGCGTTGCTCTTCTGCTTTTTGCTGAATTTGCTTAGTAGCGGATTCCCCGCTTGGCGTGCCTCGCGCATGGGAATCGTAAACTCATTGGGAGGACGGTTATGACAAAGAAACTATTGACTCAGATAAAGAATGAATGGCGCAGCAATACTTGGCTTGCCATCGAATTACTGTTGGTGAGCGTCGTGATGTGGTATATCGTAGATTATATCTACTGCACCACTGCCACCTACCTCGAGCCGCGCGGCTTCGACATCTCGCACTGCTACCGCATCGAGATGGGTATGCTGACCGACAAAAGTCCCGACTACCAACCCGAACGCACGGGCGAAAAGTCCGGCGAAGACGTGAAGGAACTGATGGAGCGCCTGCGCCGCCGCCCGGAGATAGAGGCGGTGAGCCTCTCGCAAAACGCCTTCCCCTACAACGGCAGCAACAGCACCACAACGGTTCAGTATGACACGCTCCGCTCGCCCGGCTGGACCATACGCCGCCTCGTGACGCCCGACTTCGTGCGCGTGTTCCGCTACCGCGGCGCCAACGGCGAGACCCCGGAGCAGCTTGCCGAGATGTTGGAGCAGGGAGAGTTCCTCGCTTCGAACAACCTCTACCGGAAGTATCACCTCCCGCTGACGTCGCTCGTGGGCAAACGGTTCTATCTTTTCGGTGACACTACACAGACCTACCGGCTGGGTGCCGCCTTGCAGGATGTGCGCTACGACGATTATGATCAGGCACGCTCCTCATACAGTATGCTGCTCAAGCTCCCGTGGGTTGATTGGCAGCTGGAACTCTGCGTCCGCGTGCGCGCCGACCAGGATCACGACTTCATCAACCGCCTCAAAGCCGACAGCGAGAAGCAGTTGCGCGTGGGCAACATCTTCATCTCGGAGATTCGTTCATTCCAAGAAATTCGCCACAGCTTCCAGCAGGGGAACACCAATACCATCCGCAACTACCTCACCGGCATGGCATTCTTGCTGCTGAACATCTTCCTCGGACTGCTGGGCACCTTCTGGTTCCGCACGCAGCAGCGTCGCAGTGAGATCGCTTTGCACAAGGCGCATGGTGCCACCAATGGCGCCATCTTCAGCCGACTGCTTGCCGAGGGAGTGTTGATACTGGTGCTCGTCACCATCCCTGCGCTGATTATCGACTACAACCTCGCTCTCAACGAGCTGAACGCTTGGCGCAACGGCACTACCATGGAATGGGGTAGACTGCTCATCTGTGTGGGCATCTCGTTCGTCCTCATCGCCCTGATGATTATCATCGGCAGCGGTATCCCTGCCCGCAAGGCGATGAAGGTTGAACCGGCAGAAGCGCTGCATGACGAATAGTTACCACTTTATTCTATGGGTCGCAACGCGCCATTGTCGCTCACCACTATATATTGGTTGTTCTCGATAAGCAGGGCACGTCCCAGCTTCTCCTTCATATTCTTCCGGTTGTCGACGTTTACTCCGATGACGCGACCGTTGTAGAACTCGCTGACGTCGTCGAAGGTGGTATGCCCTACAATGATACGCTCAACGTGGTAGCGTTTCAGCAACAGGTTGAGTGTGTCGGTAGAGAGCGGATAGTATTTGGCATCGTCGCGCACCATCCCCCGATACCAGATAGGACCGTCGCCGCCATAGAGAAACTTGGTAAGCGGGGAGCGTGCGCGACGCTCCTTGCCGGTCATGAAGAGCGCGCGGCTGATCTCCTGATTCACCGTGTCGGGGTCGAGGTTCCGGTCGTAGAAGGCAGCGCCCAGTCCGGCATGTACAAAGAGTAGCGAATCGCTCACTTCGATGGTGTTGCGGGTAGCAAGCCATCGCCCCAGTTCGCTGTTCGGACCTACGAGGTCGCGGTAATCCATATTCAGCTCATGCGCCAGCTCTTCGTACTTCTCTTCGGCATATCTCATGCGACCTCCCAATACCATCGGTTCGTGGTTGCCCAGCAGGAACGATAAGCGTCCGCCGGCAGCCTCTGCCTCGGCTTCGAGCTTATAGAGTAGCCAGAAGATTTGAATCACATCCTTGCCGCGATCGAATACATCACCGATCACCATCAGGTGATTGGCGCCAAAGCTCCAATGCAGGTCACGGTCGATGACGCCGTTGCCTTGCAGCAAGCTCACCACACAATCGAGCCTCCCGTGCGGGTCGGACATGACGAACGTTTTGTCGGCGAGGTGGTAGTTCCATGCAGGACGTGTCACGGCATGCAACTTTACCGTAAAGGGGAAATCTCCGTGGTGGTCGGTCACGTGAAATTCGCGATTCTTCAGCGTGGTCAAGTCGACCGTTTCGCTGCTGATGTCTCCCTGCTTGTTCACTTGAATGATGTTGGCGGTTGTCCCGGTGGTGCTGTATAGCACGTAGGGACCGTCGGCGCTCAGATGCGATTCTTTGCAGCCGGTAAACAGCACCGACGCGCATACAGCCAGCAGTACGAATGCCAACTGTATGCGCGAAGTGGTGTGTGAGGTGGTATGAATCATTAATATTCAGGATTTTGTTTCATATTGGGATTGGTATCCATCTCTGCCTTGGGGATAGGAAGCACAATCTTGTAATACGTCCAGTCGTATTCATCGGGGTAGGTGCCTGTCAACTTCGCGGTAGAGGCGATATCTTTGCTGGGCACGTCGTAGCGGTGACACTTCAACCCGTTGCGCATGGCATCGTAGAGCCGATGTCCTTCGGCAACAAGCTCCTTGCGACGTTCGATGAGGATGCGACCTAAGGTGAGGTTGGCTGCCTCCACATGGCGTTCAGGGTTGGCACGTTCTACAATAGGATTGAGGTATTGGGCAGCAACGGCGACATTCCCCAGCTTGAAGGCGGCTTCGGCTACGTTCAGGTAGACTTCGGAGAGACGCAACAGCGGGATGTTGGCATCCTGAATGGTCTCACCCTCTTGCGGCTGATACTTGTTGACGTATGCGTATTTCTTGCCGTCGAACTTGAGCAGCTTCAGACGCACGTCGTCGGGATCGTCTCTAAGCATGGCATAGAAGGAGGTGGTGATGCAATAGTCGTCATATCCGCTGTACGAGTTGAGATAGCCCAACGATTCTTTGCCCGGGCTGTCGGTGGTGGTATTGACAATCTCGAACAGCACCTCGCCGGGGTTTCCGCTGCCGGCATCATTGCCCCAAGCGGTGGGATAGTCGGCGTTGCTCCACAGCTCGTAGTTGTTCTCCTCGGCGCCTTTGATGGCATCTTGTCCGGTAGTCAGTGCGTTTTGGTTGTCGCCTTTGTAGAGGTAGACGCGGCTCAGCAGTGCTTCGGCAGCCCACTTGTTAACTCTGCCTTTGTTGTACCCGTCGCCAAGCAAGGTTACGGCTTGTGTCAGGTCGTCAATGATGGCGGCGTAACATTCGGCTACGGTGTTGCGTGCGGGTTTATCGGCTACAAGGAGTTGCGTTTTCACAACGGGTACGCCCAGCGAAGCTCCGCTGTCCTTGGTGTAAGGGTAGCCATAGATGCGCGTCAGGTCGAACAAAGCCAGTGCGCGCAGCGTCAGCGCTTGTCCTTTATAGTCGGCACGATCCTTTTCCGACGCTCCTTCGAGCGGCAGGTCGTCGATGATATCGAGAATGGTGTTACAGCTCTGAATCATCGAGTAGAGGTACGACCAGTGTGTGCTGGGGGCATTGTCGGGTGTATAACTGAACAGATAGTAGCTACCTGTACGCTTGGTAGAGCTGACTGCCTGCATGTCGTCGCCCGTCACATCGGCATAGTACACCACGCGACCCGAATATAGGTAGGCATCCTGCATGGCGCTGTAAATGCCGTTCAGGGCATATTTTGCATCGCCCACATAGTTCAGGGCTTCGCCGGTATTGACCGATGTGCTGGGCTGGAGGTCTAACCAGCCGTTACCGCACGACGCGGTCAGTGCTGCCGTCGTGCAGAGGAGTATGATATTTTTAAACTGTTTCATGATGTTTTCGATGCGTTAAAGGGTTAGAAGGTAACATTGATTCCGGCGGTGATGGTTTTCAGAGGCGGTGTCTGCCAAGAGGCAATGCCGTCGGTACCTGCCGATGTGGGATCGTAATAGTCGTAGGCAGCCCATGTCCACAGGTTGTTGGCAGAGGCGTAGATACGTGCCTTCTGAATACCGGCTTTCGTGAGCCATGCTTTGGGCAGGGTGAAGCCGAAGGTGATGGTCTTCAGTCGGATGTAGTCGGAGCTGTGCAGACGGCGCGTAGTCGTAACGCCGTTCATACGTACCTTGGGAGCCTCGATGAAGAGTTCGTACTTGGTTATATCGCCCGGTTTCTTCCAACTATCTTTATAATAGGTGGGAATGTTTGCCTCAAGGTCGTATCCGCCATGCTCGGTTTTCTGTGCCCAGTTGTCGTAGCTGTAACCGCCAAACTGGTAGGAGAAGAGGAATGCCAAATCGAACCATTTGTAACGGAGTGTATTGTTAAAACCACCGATTACTGTCGGCTCGGCATGTTTGTCGATGGGGATGGCATGCGCATCGGCGGTCTTCTCGGTGATCTCTTTCACATAACGACCATTTTCGTCTTCTGTGTTGGTATAAAACTGCGGTGCACCGGTTTCGGGGTTGATGCCTGCAAACTCAATCATATAATAGGTGTAGTAGGGCTTGCCTATGATATGGATCTTGCTGCCGCTCACAATCTGCGTTTGGTTGTTGCTCAGTTTTACCACCTCGTTGCGGTTGGCTGAAATATTGAAAGTGGTCTCCCACGTAAAGTCCTTCAGGTTGAAGTTGGTCGAGGTGAGTTCAAATTCCACACCACTGTTGTGCACTTCGCCTACGTTCTTGAGGTAGCTGCTGAAGCCGGTCACCATAGAGATGGGCATATCCATGAGCAGGTTCTTGGTGTCGCGGGTATAGTATTCGAGGGTACCGCGCAACCTGTTCCAAAAACTGAAGTCGATACCGATGTTGAAGTTATAGTTGGTTTCCCATTTCAGGTCGTAGTTGGCTATTTGCGACGGACTGGTAGCAGGCTCGCCCATATAACCGCTGGTGAGGCTGCTTAGCCCCATGTAGCCGAACGAATCGGAGGGTAGGGTACCGTTCACACCGTAAGAGGCGCGTAGCTTGAGGTCGGTAAACCAGTCGCGAACGGGATTCATGAACGGCTCTTCGATGATGCGCCATGCTCCCGACAACGACCAGAAGCTACCCCACCGGCTGTCGCGGTAAAGGCGCGAGCTTCCGTCTACGCGGTAACTGCCTCCCAGATAATAGCGGTCGCGATAGTCGTAGTTGGCAGTAGCCAGGTAAGACACGATGCGCTGCGCACCGGGCGCCCCTCCTACGCTTTCGGTTGTCATACCGTTGCTCAGGTCGTTTTTGACAGCTGTGGCGAAGTTGCTGGCTTGTCCGGAGATGTAATCGTTCGAAGCGTCGTCTATCTCGTAGCCGACAAGTGCGTCGAGGTGATGCACATCCTTGAAGGTGGTTCGGTAGCTGAGCTGGCTTTTCCATACAAGCTTTTTGTATTCGCTCATGCGGGCATACATGCTTCCGTTGGTGTCGTCGCCGTTGGAGGTGCGCGGGTCTGCCCAATCTTTGGCTTTCACGACATTGTAATCGTAGCTCAGCGTGCTGCGCAACTTCAGATTTTGTATGAACTCATACTCGGCATAGAGGGTGTTGAAGGTGCGGTTGATGAACTGGCGCTTCCAGTCGTAGGCTTGCGACAGTGCCGGATTGCGGTCGCTGTTGCGGATAAATTTGCGATTCCATGAGCCGTCTTCCAGATAAACAGGGTCGGAGGGTACTACGCAGTTGCGCGACGAGTAGAAGGGCGAGGTATAGCTGGTGCCCTCGGAATATACATCCTGATTGGTGCTGGTGAAGAGCAGGTTGGCTCCCACAGTGAGGTGGTCGGTGACTTTGTATTCGGCGTTTACACGACCGCTGATGCGTTCCAGCCCCGACTGTATGGTGATACCTTCTTGTTTCAGATAGCCCAGCGAGGTGTAATAAGTGAAGCGGTCTGTACCGCCCGAAATGCTGGCTTCGTAGGTCTGATGGCTGCCTTTCTTGAAAAGCACATCGTTCCAGTCGACATAGCCGCACCAAGGTACCGGAGCATAGGTCTCTATATCCTTATCGGCATAAGCCTTGGCTTCGGCTTCACTAACCCCGTCGCGAATCTGTCCGCGATAGAGTGCGTCGTAGATATAGTCGCGCCGTTCGGCTCCGCTCATCACCGGACGGAAGTTCATGGCGAAGTCAGAGCTACCCCAATCCGCTCTCAGGTTGACAACGGCTTTGCCGACCTTTCCTTTCTTGGTGGTGATAATCACCACACCGTTGGCAGCACGCGATCCGTAGAGTGAGGCGGCTGCCGCATCTTTGATCACGTTGATGCTCTCAATGTCGTCGGTATTGATGGTCGACATCAGGCTAAAGCCGGCATCGGTGCCGAGCTGGTCGACGTCGCCCGAGCGTACAGGCACTCCGTCGATGACATAGAGCGGCGAGTTGCTGGCATTGAACGATCCCATACCGCGAATACGCAGCGAAGAGGCAGCACCGGGTTGACCGGACGGGGTGGTGAACTGCACGCCGGTGGCATTGCCTTGCATCAAGTCCATGAAGGAGGCGGAGGGGATGCTCTCTAACTTGTCGGCTTTCACCGTAGCGGCAGAGCCGGCATAAGCCGACTTCTTAACGGTGCTGTATCCGGTGACAACTACATCGTCTAATATAGCTGCGTCTTGGCGCATCACTACGCGCAACTCTTTGGCGGCAGTGACACGCATCTCTTGTGTCTTATAGCCGACATAAGAGAATTCCAAGGTAACGGGAAGTTGATTCACGGAGAGGCGGAAGCGCCCGTCCAAGTCGGTAGAAACGCCGTTGGTAGTGCCTTTTACCAAGACACTGGCGCCAATTAGGGGTTGACCGTCTGCTTCATCCAGCACCACACCGGTGAGCGATGTAGAGCTTTGCGCAAACGCACTTCCTGCACAGAAGAGCAGCAGGATAGGTAAAACTAACTTTAATCGATGGTTCATGTTGAATAGCATTAAAAATGGGGGTTAACAAATTAGGAATAAATAAATACGTTAAATATTGACTTCAATTCTTAACGCGGCAAAATTAATGCTTATTTTCTATAATGAGCAGTATTCTCTCTTATTTATTTCAGATTCTTTCCGGATTTAACAGTTATAGCCGGCTTAGCCTGAACTTTATGTTGTACATTTGCGCCAACCTTACGCGCAATCGGCATTTATCGGTTTAGAACTTTATACCCGCGTACAAATTTGGAACCTTATATCTCTCGCATACTATAGTCATTTAATAACAGAATCTTAAAATAACGAATGAATGATGAAGAAATTATTTGCAGTAGCCGCCATGCTGGCTGCCCATGTGGCAGTGCTGGCACAAAATTCGTCCTACCAAGAGAAGGAAGTGTTTCGGAACGACGACGTGGTGTTCCGTCAAATCGACGAGCATACTTGGGAGGGCAACGGTCACCTTGTATCGAACGAATCGCTCTACATCATCGAAGGCAACGACCGCGCCATCTTGCTCGACGCCGGTACCAAGATTGAAAACTTAGACAAGATCGTAGCCGGTATCACCAAGAAGCCCGTGATATTGATTGCCACGCACGTACACCCCGACCACACCGGCGATCCCATCAAGTACTTCCCCGTGATGTACCTCAACCCTGCCGATACGGTAAACATCCCCCGCGTTATGCCTCAATACAAAGGCGAACTGCGCTTTCTTACAGATGGCGAAGTGATCGACCTCGGCGGCAGAAAGATCACCGTGCTCTTCACTCCCGGACATACTCCCGGCTCGACCACCTTCATGGACGATGCTGCCGGTTATGGCTTCAGCGGCGACGCTTTCGGGTCGACCAATCTGCTTCTGTCAATGGACTTTTCAACCTTGCTTGCCACCTGCAAGAAGACAGACGACTACATGACCCGACATCGCATCCGCTTCCTCTATCCGGGTCACTATCATGGCGTAAATCCGGAAACTCACCAACGCATCAAAGACATGATTACCATCAGCGAAGAGATGCTTTCGGGCAAACGAAAGGGGAAGGAGAACCCCGGCGGTATGATGGGGTTGAACCGCATTGTGACAGACTTCGGAGTACGCATCAATTACAGTGATCAGGCAGTGAAATAGATTATCTGGCGCGAACCAGAACCGGAATGGTATAGCGCGCCCGCACGGCTTCGCCCCGTTGTCGTCCGGGTATCCATTTCGGCATGGAGCTGACGACGCGCAAGGCTTCTTCATCGTAATGGCGTTCTACGCCTTTCAGCACTTTAGGGCATAGGATGCTCCCATCTTTGTCGACGATGATTTGTACGATGATACGTCCCTGTACACACATCTCCTGCATGATGGGGGTATAGTTGAAGTTCTTGATGGTATATTCCAAGAGTCCCTGCATGCCGTTATCGGGATATTGGGGCGGCTCTTCACAAACGTCGTAGACGGAATCGAGACAGGCGGCATTGCCTGTCTCCTCCTCCGACGGCAATGGCGTTTTGCCGACAATAGTCGTTACCTGCATGGTCGAATCGGTTTCCTTTGGTTGCATATTAGAGCAAGCAGTGAGCGCTGTCAATCCCACCGATACCCCGGCTATGGCCACCGCCTTCCACAGCAGCCGGCTCTGTTTTCCTCGTTTCATAAGCGTTACGACCATAACTACCACACCTCCTCGCATGTCAAACTCTCCCACGTCTTGAACTGTAATAAGATCAGATGCAACTGCGTACCTTCTGCCAGACGTTGTGCAATCCGGTCTTCGCGATACTGCAACAGTTGTGCACGTCCTGCCGTGCGTTGTGCCTCCATCTCCGTTTCGGTAGCATGGGCTTTGGCATATTTCATCTCAATGAGGTAGCTATGTGCTACGTCGGGGAAGTGTGTCTTGTTGGGCAGCAGTACAAAGTCGCTAAACCCATAGTTCATTTCGAGTTCGGGCATCAGCAGGTAGTAGTTAGTGAGCGACAGATAAGCTTTGAGGAAACCCTGCACGTTGCGTTCGCCCTCAATAGCATCGCGCACGGCGGTGTTATCGCGGTAAGCTTGTCCGATAAAGTCGAAGAGAGGTTGCCACTCGCCTCGGAGTGCCATATTCGAGAGTAGTTCTTCAAGATGACCAAGGTTCAGCTTGAGTGTTTGCTGATAGTATTCGCGCATAAAACCGAAGTACTGTTCGCGCACGGAGTTGTTGGGGATACGCATTTTCAGCAAATCCAACCGCGCACCGCTGATGGTCAGCAATCCATAATAATAGAGCAGGCTGCGGTAGTTCTCTATCTCCGTCACCTTGTAGGCAGGGAAAGAGGTTTGCAGGTTTACCAGAATCTCCTCTTGGGCAGTAATTTCTTCGATCACGCTCATGCGTTGCCCGCTCAGCGAGAGGTCGTTGTCGATGCGAGCCAGCATTTTGAGCTTGCTGTAATCGGTACGGATATTCTTGTCGAGCATCTGATTGGGAGCTTCACCCTCGTCGATCCAATTACTAAGATAGTAAAGTACCATGTCGCAGTTGAAGATACGCGGTTCGTTCAGTGATTTCTTGGAAAAGCAGTAGTTGTCGTACCACGGACGCATCTCCTCAATCAGGGCATCTACATCGCCCGACAAGGCACCTGCCTCTTTATAATATTGAAACATCTCGCGTACATCGGTCTCACTAAATCCCATCATGGCATTGAAACGCGGAGTGGTACTGATATTCCAATCTATATTGAAGCCGCTGGTGAGGTCGTCGAGTGTAATAGGACTGACACCGGTTAAGAAAATGCGGTAGAACATACCCTTGAATACCTTGAATATATCGCGATAGAAGCCGCTGGCATGTGTGATTTGACGGAACATATCTTGTTCGTGCTCACTCAACACTACGTTGGTGAAGTTATCGTATTCATCAACAATCAAGTAGAGAGGATACCGTTTCGACTTTGCTGCTCCCTCTATACGGGTAAGTCGATGCTTTGCCGTCGGGACAGACCGGATAGCCGAGATAACCTCTTCGCTGTAATAAGCGGAATAATCGTCAAGGAATCTATCAATCACCCCATTGCAGTAGTTATTGAAGCTCTCTTCCAACTCTTTCAAGGAGGCAGCTCCACCTACCTTTGAGAAGTCGAAATGAAGAATCTGATAACTGTTCCGATCTCTCGTCGGATGTTTCCCGATCCACAGGTTGCCAAAAAGGTCGTCGAATTGGTCCTTCTGCAAAATGTCGTAATAAGCGCTGAGCATGCTTAGAAACAGACTCTTCCCGAAGCGTCGCGGACGAATAAACAGCAGGTTGACACGCGATTTCTCTATCAGGGACAGGTACCGGGTCTTATCAACGAAGTAATAGTTATCGTTGATGATCTGATTAAAATCAGATATTCCATAAGGAACATCCTTCATTTGCTCCATAGATTATACTGTGATAGATGTTAATATGACTGCAAAGGTATAACTAAATATTCTAACCTCGCGCACGAATCCCTGAAAATCACATCATTCCTGAAAACCCGTGCCCATCCGTCTCATCCGTCTCATCCGTGTGCCTTCTGCTGCGCAATCACAAAAAACGGCGCAACCTTTGCAAGTTGCGCCGTTTACAACACCTTCAGGAGGGGGTGATGACAGGTATACGACCGGACAAGGTCAGCTATACGACCAGAGGGTGTCAGGTATACGACCGGACAGGGTCAGCTATACGACCTTACCATGCCGAGGCTTACCAATGCCACTTTCTCCCTTAGATATTGTCAGAATAATTCATATTGCTAAGATTCGCTGCCATCCTTAGCTTGGCGCTCTAAAGTGTAGGGTTAGGAGCCTTTCACACGAAAAAAGGGCAGACTTCACGTCTGCCCTCCGTCAAATCAATGACGGGTTATTCAACATGTTCGGTCGTTGTCAGGTACATCTCAATCGGAGTTTATTATTTCGCTGTTTCTGTTTCGGTCTCTTCGCTTGCCGAAAGTTCCCATCCCGGGTTCTGTTTGAGGTTGGGGGCGCGTTTCACTTCACTGTCGGGCAGCGGTAAGTAATAGCTCTTGGGGCTGTTGAACACGAGCGTGTTGCGCGTTTGTGCAGGACCATAGGTGATAGACCCGCCTGCACCGATAAATGCGCCATACAAGTGATAGTACTGCTGACTGTATGGCTTGGTGGTTTCATTGGCAGCTGTCTGGTCTTCGTAAATCATCCAGCGGCGGGCATCGTGCCAGCGGTGGTCTTCGAAGCATAGTTCGATGCGTCGTTCGTTGCGGATGCGTTCGCGTAGCTGTGCTTGGTTCAACCCCGAATAGGGAGGCATCCCGACGCGTTCGCGCACCTGATTGATATAAGTCATCGCCTCAGCGCTCTGTCCGGCTTCGTTCAAGGCTTCGGCAGCGTTGAGCAACACCTCGGCATAGCGGAAGATAGGCCATGCGTGCGAGTAGGTAGGCACGTTGGGCACCTCGAAGGGCATGTTGTTGAGGAACTTCTTGGTGTAGTAGCCGGTCAGTGTGCCGCCGTGCAGGCGTTGCCAGTCGTTGTTCTCGCCGCCGTTGGTAATGTCGATCAGTCGTTGTTCGCCGGCAGCAACGTTGCCCCACGTCGATCCGTGATGCAGAATGGTCTGCTCCAATCGCGGGTCGCGACCGGCAAACGGGTTCTGCGGGTCGTAGGCAGCGCCTGCTTCTTCGATGGTTTTGCCGTCTGCCATCTCGTAGCAGTTCAGGAAGTTCTGGGTAGGGTTGACGCGTCCGGTGGCGTTGACTGTGCCGCTGAAGCCTACGGGAGCGAGGAACAGTTCGATTTCGCGCGTCAGCCACACCGAGCGACAGAGAATAAACTCATTGTTCAGGGTGGGGTTGGTCACGAAGCACTCGTAGTAATCGTTGTTGGGATTGCCCGTGCTGTACAAGCGGTAAGGGTATGCCTGACTACTGTTCTTCGTGATGAAGTCGCGGGCTGCCTGTGCAGCAGCGCTCCATAGGGAGGCGTCGCCGCTGCGGTTGTTCAACTTGGAGGCGCGGTAGAGTAGGGCACGGCTCTTCAACGCGTAGGCGGTAGCGCCGTTCACCCGTCCCCAGTTGCTGGTTTCGTTGGCGTAGCGGAAGGGGAGCACGTCCTTCACCATGTCGCACTGGTCGGCAACCCATTGCAAAGCCTCGGCAGCAGGCGTGCGGCTCATGTTCATGGCTTCCGGATTGCCGAGGTCGAAGATGATGGGTACGCCGTTTTCATCTTCGGCAATGATGGGGCAGTCGCCAAACCAGCATATCAGCTCGAAGTGGAACAATGCGCGCAACAGTCGCGCTTCTGCCATATTGCGTTCGTAGAGATGATTGTCGTCGCCGGCAGCTTCGGCATTGCCCACCACCGATTCGCGGGCATTCTTCAAGAACTGATTGGTTTTGCGGATAGCAGTGACATTGGGGTTGTAGAAGATGCCAGTAAACGGATGGTTGGTGGCGTTGTAAGCATCGATCAGCACGCTGTTGTAGTAGTGCACGTCCCAGTACGACACGGCATTGTCGGTCATACAGTCGCGCGAGGCTCCCAAGAACTGTCCGTTGGTGTATCCGGAGAAGCCGTCGGGCAGATTGGTGTAGATATTGGCTAAGAAGCCGCGCGTGTTGTCCTTGTTGCTGAACACCTGCTCTTCGGACATGGAGAGGTCTACCTCCTTGTCGAGGAAGTCGCTGCATGCGGCGCTGCTCACGAGGAGCAGTGCGGCAGCCAGAATGGAATATATGTTCTTTTTCATACTTTAGAATCCAATGTTAATACCAAATGTAAACGAGCGGGTTTTGGGATACCACCAGCAGTAGCTCATGGGCTTTTCGGGGTCGGTGCCGTCGGGCAGTTCGCTCCAGTTGTAGAGGTTATAGCCGCTGAAATAGAAGCGCACCTTGGTGAGATTGGCTTTGGCGATGAGCGGTTCGGGCAGCGAATATCCCACTTCGACGTTGCGCAGGGAGAGGAAGTTGCCGTTGCGCACCCAGATGTCGTTCTTGTAAGTGCCGGTACCGCGGTCGCTGTCGATGGCATTGAAGCCGCCATATACGGGTCGCGGATAGACCGCGTTGATGTTGCGCGGATCGGCAGGGTCGTCGTTGTAGTATCCCCACGCTTTCACCACCTCGTGCGTACCCATGTTGCTCCATCCCGAGAAGCTGATAGAGGGCGAGAGGAATACCGAGCGGTTGAGATAAGCGTTGAACACCACGCGGGCATCGAAGCCTTTGTATTCAAAGCCTACGTTGAGCGACGGCACCAGTTCGGGAATCATGGTATAGCCCGCCGGTATCATGTCGTTCGAGTCGATTTTGCGGTCGCCGTCCAAGTCCTTGAACACAGCCGTTCCGAGCGGTTGTCCGGTACCCGAAGCGGTGTGATAGGGATACTTGTCGGGGTGGTCGATGGCATCCTGATGGCTGGTGGCAATCTTCGACGGATCGCTTGCCCACTGCACAAACCGGTAGATGTTCCATCCGCCGATGCTGTTGTTCAGTCCGGCTTCGTAGAGAGCTGCCACTTCGGTTTGGTCGAAGATGCGTTTGCCGGTCTTCTGCTGCCAGGGCACGTTGGGCGCCAGCTCGTCCATCTCGGTAATCTTGTTGGTGTTCCAAGTCACCATCCCTTCGATGTGATAGCTGAAGTCGCCGATGCGGTTGCGGTGTCCGAGCGTCACCTCGAAGCCTTTGCTCTCGGCTTTACCATAGGAGTCTTGCGGTGCGGTCACACCCAGAATGGCAGGCACGGTGGCGCGGGTCACGAGGATGTTGGAACGCCACTCCTTGAATACGTCGATGGCGCCATAGAGCTTCTTGTTCCAGAAGTCGAAGTCTATACCCGCGTTGAACATATCGGATAGTTCCCATTTGCTGTTGGGATTGCCGGCAGCCGATTCGTAGAAGCCGCCGACAGCCGACTGCGAGGTTCCGAAGTTATAGCCGTTGCCTGCCGCATAGGTTCCCTGATAGGGATAACGTCCGGCGCCGGTAGATGACTGTCCGGCGCGACCGTAAGAGGCGCGCAGCTTCAACAGGTTGATGTGAGGGTTCTTCAGCCACGGTTCGCTCGAGGCAACCCATCCCAGCGAACCGCCGTAGAAGGTGCCCCAGCGTCCGGCAGGGTCGAAGTTGTCGTTACCCATACGCGACAGGTTGCCCGAGAAGATGTAGCGGTTGTTGTACACGTAGGTAGCCTGTCCGTTGTAGGAGAGGAAGCGGTCGGTAGAGTTCGACCCTTGCTGCAAGTGCTGGTAGGTGCGGATGAAGGCGCGTGCACTGACGGCATGTTTGCCGAAGGTCTGGTTGTAATGCAGTCCGGCGTTGAAGTTGATGTTGTAGTAATACTCGCGCGGCGTAGTGCTGGGGTTGGTCAGTGCCAGGAAGGTGGTGAACTGTGTCAACTCGTACTGGTCGGGCGAGGTTACATCGGTGGAATTATAGTTATAGTTATAGGAGTTGATGCGGTTCGACTGCTGTGCCATAAAGGTTTCGTAAGAGTCGAAGCTGATCATGGCGTTGGCTTTCAGTCCGGGCACCAAGCTTCCCAGGTCGCCGGTCACATTGACCGTGCTGTACACGTTGCGTCGGCGGTTCTTGTTGATACCCGATGCGGCAAGCTGTCGTCCGGCATTGTTGGCAGTCGCCGATGCGTAGACCTGTCCGCCCGGTGTATAGATCGGTTCCATCGGGTTGGCTTCGACGGCGCCGAACGTCACCAAGTTGAACACACCCTCCAGCGGTTGCGAGATGTTGTCGATACGTCCGCCCAAGTCGAGCGACACGTTGAGGTATTTGTTCACGTCGATGTCGATGTTCGAGCGCAGGTTCCAGCGGTTCAGTACGTGCTGGGTGCTGAAGCCCTCGTTATAGTTGGTCCATTTATCGTTCCACATACCCTCCTGCCGCAGATAGGTAAATGCCACGAAGTAGCGCGTGTTCTTGTTGCCTCCGCTGATGGTGAGGTTGGTGCGGTATTGCGGCGCCGTTTCGCGGTAGAGCTGTTCGAACCAGTTGGTGTCGAAGTAGCGATACTGATCCATCCCTTCGAGTTTCTCGCCACTGCTCACGCGTCGGTACATCTCGATTTGTTCGTCGGTGTACATGGGGTCTTGCTGGCTCAGATAACGCACCTGATTGCGGGTGAGCGCCATGTTGTACGAGTTTTGCACCTCCATCTTGTTGCTCAGCATCTGGTAGCCTATCTCTTGTGTGAACTCCACGTTGGTGCGTCCTGTTTGTCCGCGCTTGGTGGTTACGATGATGGCTCCGTTGGCTCCGCGCATGCCGTAGATTGATGCGGCAGCCGCATCTTTAAGGATGGTGATGTTCTCGATGGGGAAGGCGTCGAGGAACGACATGTCGCGTTCTACGTTGTCGACGATGACGAGCGGACTGCGTGCGTTGGTGTTCATGGTGCGCAAGCCGCGTATGTAGACCAATGCTTCGGTCCATCCCGGTTCGCTCGACCATTCGTAGGTCTCTACGCCGCTCACGGTCGAGGTG
Source organism: Prevotellaceae bacterium (assembly GCA_031262085.1). Classification (GTDB taxonomy): domain Bacteria; phylum Bacteroidota; class Bacteroidia; order Bacteroidales; family Bacteroidaceae; genus Bacteroides. The sequence continues at coordinate 8,398 of JAISIN010000109.1, read as the reverse complement.
AAGGCGTTCTGCAGCACCGTGATGGGGTGCTTCTGCAGCTCTTCGCCCGTTACAACGGAGGTGGCTTCGGTCATGAGGCGTGCCTCTTTTCGTCCGAACGGCAGCGGCATGGTGTAGGTATAGTCGTTCAGGTCGAGCTTCATCCGGATGGTGAAGCCGGGAGTGAACGACGCCTTCACGTCGGCATCGTGGTAGCCTACGCTTTTGACGAAGATGTCGTCGTCGGCAAGCACTCCTTTCAACTCGAAGTAGCCGTCGACATTGCTCAGGGCGATGCGGCTCGATTCGGAGGCGTTGACCACGGCGCCGGCAATGGGATTGCCTTCGTCGTCGACGATGCGACCTTTCAATAGTTTCCCTTCCTGCGCCCGGCTTACGCCCGTCGCCAGCAGAAAGATGACCGTCAGCAAGATTCGGAAGAGACCTGCCGGCTTGCTCAATCTATTTTTTATCATTGTATACATGTTCTATACGATTTAAGGGTGTTACCAACCGGGGTTATTCTCAATGTCCGTCTTCCATACCTCTGCTTCGGGTATCGGATAGAGATACATCTTCTCTTCGAATGTGCGCTCCTGTGCCACCTTGCGGGTGATGGTTCCGTCGGCAGCCACGTTGATGCCGTAGATGGGGCGGTTCAATGCCAGCTCGGCAACGTTCCAGCGGCGTACATCCCACCAGCGATGCTCTTCGAACGCCAGCTCTATGGTACGCTCCTTGCGTATGAAGTTGCGCATGGCCTCTTTGGTGACGAGGTCGGCACGGTCTTCCACCTTGCCGGTGATGCCGCCGCGATGGCGAATCAGGTTCAGGTTGTCGTACACCTGTCGGGTGGGTCCGTAGACCTCGTTCAGTGCTTCGGCTTCGTTGAGCAAGATTTCGGCGTAGCGTATGAATTGCCAGTTGCGGTAGCCCACTTGGGTATGGTTCACCTCGAGAATGTTTTCGGGAATATATTTGCATACATAATATCCGGTAGGGGTGGCATTGGCATTGCCTATCGGGTTGTCGCGTTGTCCGAAGATGACGTTGATGACGCCGTTGCCCCACGCTCTGCCGTGATGCAGGATGGTCGATTCCATGCGGGGGTCGCGGTTTTCCCACATCCGTGCGTCGCTGTATCCGCTGGCGGCGTTGATGACGGGTGTCAATCCGTTGTAGACCGGTGCTCCGGTGGCATCGTATTGTGCAAAGGGCGCCGAGCCGTCTGCCATGTCGTACATATCCATCAGGTTCTGCGAGGGGCATAGACCTCCGTTGCCGCCTTCGCCTACCGGCGTATCGTTGTAGATGCCGTTCCAACCTATCTGCACACCGTTGCGGAAGAAGATGGTTTCGTTGTTTCCATCCTTATAGGAGGTTCTGAGCATGGCGTAGGTATAGGCGCTGTTGGTTGCATCCGAGGTGGTGTAGAGACCATACAGGCTTCCGAAGTCGGCTCTGAACCCGGCGGCGGCATCGGCTGCCTGCTGCCAGGTGATACCCGATTCGGCAGCATAGCGCGGACTTGCCATGTAGAGCATGATGCGGGCATAGAGGGCACGGGCAACAGGTTTGCAAAGATAGCCCTCGTTGTTGTAGTCGCGCAGATCGGCTTCGCAACCTGCCAGTTCGTCGAGCACGAAGTCGAGCACATATTCGCGCAGCGTAGGACGCGTGGTATAACCCGAGAGGAGATTGCCGTCGGGGTCGAGCACCGTAGTCACGATGGGTACCGGACCGTAGCGCAGGAACATTCCCCAATAGAAGTAAGCGCGGAAGAAGCGGGCTTCGGCTATAATCTCCCGGGCTTTATTCGACTGTTCGTCGACTTTGCTGGGGTCTAAGGGTACGTCGGCAGCGCGTTCGATGATCATGTTGCACTTGCGAATGGCGCGATAGCTCGATTCCCATACGGCAGTGAGTTCGGTCGCTGCCGACCCGCCGTAATAGTTGCCGATGTTGAACGCCATCTTTACACCGCCGCTGAAGCTGGTTTCGCCCAAGTCGGTAGCCGCATCGAGCCAAGTGTTGTTGATGGCTCCCGCTCCGTGACGCAGGAAGTTGTAAGTGTCGTAGTGGAACTGCAGGGTTGTGTTCCAGTCGTTGAACGTCTGTTCTTCGGTCAGCTCGTTACTGGGTTGCTTGTCGAGAAAACCGCCGAACATATCTTCGCACGAAGAGAGCAGAACGCCGCTCACGGTGAGTGCGAGGGTTGCGTATAGTATATGTTTCTTTATCTTCATAACTGTTTTAGAATTGAATGTTTACACCAAAGTTCACCGTCTTCATGATGGGGTATCGGTTGGAGCCGTTGCTCTCGGGGTCGAGCAATCCATCAAGCTTATCCCACGTAATGAGGTTGTTGCCGTTGACGTAGAGGCGACATTCGCTCATCCCTGCTACCCGTGTCCAGTGTGCGGGCAGTGTGTAGCTTATCTCGACATTCTTCAGTCGCATAAAGGCGCCGTTCTTCAGGAAGAAGCTGTTGGCACGCTGGTTGTGGTTGCCGTAGCTGTCGTAGTGCAAGAGCGGATACTTGGCAGATGCGAGGTTCTCGGCTTCGCTCTTGGCAGGGTTCCATCGGTCTAAGTGGTGCTCTTTCACCTTGCCTCCGCTGAGGAAGGCAAACTGTGCCGTACTGTCGTAGTATCGGCTCACCTTGTCGACGCCTTGCAGCATCAGGCTTACGCCCCATCCCTTGTAGGTGGCGCTCAGGTTGAGTGCATAGCTGTTTTCGGGAATGTCGCTGTATCCCACAAACGTAATGTCGCGGTCGTCGATAAAGCCGTCGTTGTTCATGTCTTTGTACTTCAGGTCGCCCACCTTCACCGTTCCGAAGGTCGAGACCGGGAAGTCGGGATTGGTCAGGTCGGCAGCCGTCACAAAGCCTTCGGAGATCAAGCCGAAGTATTGCTTGATGGGGTGCCCCTCTTCTTTCATATAATCGGTCATCAGGTCGGGTTCGTCCCTATTGATGATTTCGTTGCGGGCATGCGAGTAGTTCAACCCTACCGAGTAGGTGAAGTCGTTGCCGATGGTGTTGGAGTGCTTCAGCTCTATTTCGTAACCGGAGTTTTTGGTCTTACCCAGATTGCCGGCAGCCATCACTACACCGACCCATTCGGGACGGGTGAGGTAGGAGGTGAGGATGTCTTTGCGGTTTTCGTGGAAGAAATCGATGTTACCGCTGAGCAATCCGTTCCACAAGCCAAACTCTATACCGAGGTTGTACTTCATGGCGCGCTCCCAAGTCACCATATAGTTGGGATACTGACCCTCGTAGATGCCGGTGGTGCCCGTCTCGCCGAAGTAGTAGTCGTTGCCGATCTGTGCCCACTTCTCTTCGTAGAGGAAGCGCTGGCCGGAGTAGACGTCGTTACCCACTTCGCCATACGAGGCGCGAATCTTCAGGTTGTTCAGCCAGTCGGAGGTGCCTTTCATAAACTCTTCGTTGGTGAGGCGCCAGCCGAGCGAGAAGGCCGGGAAGAAGCCGAAACGGCGACCTTTCATGAAGTTCTCCGAGCCGTTGTAGCCGGCGTTGAACTCTGCCAGATAGCGGTCGTCGTAGGAGTAGGTGACACGTCCCACCAAGCCCTGATAACGCTTGTTCAGATCGGCTTGATAGCGATAGTCGTTCTGGTTGTAGAGCAACATGGCAGTGACGTCGTGCACGCCAAACTTACGGGCGTAGTTGAGCTGCGCCTCCATGTAGAGCTTGTAGGTGGTGGTCTGGTCGTTGCCGGCATACGCCAGTTCGGTGTCGGCATTGAACTGATTGTAGGCAGCGATAGATTCGTAGTTGTTGCGGTCGCTCAGCTCGTAGGTGGCGAAACCGGCAGTAAAGGCACGCTTGTAGTACGAATCGTAGTCGAACGATACCATCGCTTTGGCAGACAGCCCTTGCGTGAGCCAGTCCATCTGATAGTCGAAGATGAAGTTGGTTTCGTTGATGGTGTTGGTGGCGCGATAGTAACCGGCTTTAGCCAGCCTGCCGGCAATGTTGTTCTGATATTGTGAACTGCCGGCGTAGAGGGTGCGGGTGACATCACCCTCTTGTACGCTGTACGATACGGGGAAGAGCCAGCCGGGGGTACGATTGATTTCGTAGTACACCTCGCTGTAATTGGCTCCTTCGGCGGTGTTGGGACCGTTGCGCTCCTCGAAGCGGGTGCCGAAGTTCACCGACAGCGTAAGCGACTTGCTCATGAAGAAGTCCATGTTGGCGCGGAAGGCGTAGCGTCGGTAGCTGGTGTTCGACTTGTTGCCGTACTTGTCTTGACTGAGGTTTTTGTACAACCCGTCCTGGCTGTAAAATTCACCCGAGGCATAGTAGCGCATGCGCTTGGTGCCGCCCCGAATGCTGAGGTTGTAGCGCTGGGCAGGAGCGGTATGGTTGAGTATCTCGTCATACCAGTCCACATTGGGGTAGAGCAGGGCATCTATGCCCGACAGCTCTCCTGCCGACGAGCGCTTGAACATCTCTATGTCCGAGGCGGAGTATTGCGAGGGCAGTCCGTCGTTAGCCAGCGCCTCTTCGAGTAACACCACCGAGTTGTACGAATCCAGATAGGTGTTCTTGCGCGTGGGCGACTGGAATTGCCAGTTGGCAGTGAGGTTCACCACCGGCTTTTGCTCTTTGCCGCGCTTGGTGGTTACGAGTATCACACCGTTGGCGCCGCGTACACCGTATACGGCAGTAGCCGAAGCATCTTTCAGCACGGAGATGTTCTCAATATCGTCGGGGGCAATCTGCGAGAACTTGCGCTCTACGCCGTCGACCAGTACCAGCGGCTGCCCGTCGCCCGAGAAGGTGGCGATACCGCGGATGTATATCTGCACATCGTCGTAGCCCGGCGCACCCGACACCTGCGAGGTGATCACGCCCGGTATCTTGCCGGCAATGGCTTGCGATACGTTGGCAGCGGGCGACTTCATCAGCTCCTTTGCCGAGATTTGCGAGATGGCGCCTACCACACTCTCTTTCTTCTGCGCGCCGTAGCCCACCACCACGACCTCTTCGAGCATCTCGGTATCTTCGCGCAACTGCACGTCGATGGTTGTTCTTCCGTTGACTGCGATCTCCTCCGTCCGGAAGCCGATGTAGGAGATGGTGAGTGTAGCATCCTGAGGCACCGTGAGGGTGTAGCGCCCGTTGAGGTCGGTCACCGTACCGTTGGAGGGGTTCCCTTTCTCTACAATGCTGGCGCCGATGGCTGTCTCGCCGGTAGCATCGCGCACGATGCCGGTCACCGGACGTGACTGGGCGAATGCCCCGAGTTGGTATGTTGCAAACAGCATGAGCAACATCATCCGGAGCACTTGGCTCCGGAGGGTGAGGGTATGTATATCTTTCATATCAGATAGATTTTATTTGCCTTTAATGAGGGGGTAGGTAGAGATAGACGTAAACTCGATATGACTGCTGTCGGTGGTGAAGCAGAAGCCGAGTGTACCGGCAGCAAACTCGGTGTTGTACCAGGTGTAGTTGTAGACCTTACCGGCGGTAGTCGTGACTTTGACTATCATGTCGAACCGCGTTCCGATGCGTTTCACCGTCAAGTCGACGTAGGCGCCTTGCATATCGGCAATGAAGGTATCCCAGTTGAAGTCGTGTACCATCACGCCGGTGCCATAGTAGGTACCCCAGCCGTAAGCGTCGGAACGCATCACCAAGTGTTCGGCTACGCCGTCGGTGCCGATGGCTATGCCGTTGGTGACTACCAGTACCCAGTTGTTCCAGTTGCCACCGCCACTGCCATAGTTATAGAACTGGAAGTTGATGGCTCCGTTGTCGTCGAACGTTTGCAACGGGCTGTGTGTCGACCACCAACCGCTGCTGTTGTCTTCATTGCCGAAGATATTGCTGCCGCGCGGATAAGCCACACCCTGATAGGTGTTCTGCGTGTCTATTTCGAGATAGGCAGCTTCGAGTGTGAGGAAGGCGCCGAACTCTCCGGTAGGAATGCCGTCGACATTGAACGTGTAGGTATAGGACAATCCGGTCGAGGTGGTGGTAACCGCCGTCATGGTCACAGCGCCTCCGAGGCGTCGCACGGTGATGTCGACCGTTGCTCCGTTCATGTCGGCAGTGAAGGTATCCCAGTTGTAGTTGCTGGTCATGGTGCCGTTGGCATAGTATGTTCCCCATCCGTAGGCATCGGCGCGCAGCACCACGTGTTCGGCATAGCCGTCTTCGCCGAATGCTTTGCCGTTGGTGTAGACCAGTACCCAATTCTCCCAGTTGTTGGCACCCTTGGTGTAGTTCTTGAACGTCCAGTGGAAGATGGTATTGCCCGACGATTTCATCAAGTCGGATTTCGGACCGAAGAAGGGTGAGCTGAAGTCGGTATTGCCCACCGTGACCGTTGGCTGGAACACCTCTCCCCCCTTGGTCGGGATAGCCATTTCGGCTGCCGTGATGGTGTTTCGATACACCGAGAAGTCGTCGACCCACCATTCGCCCTTTCGCTGGGGTGCGCCGGTACCCACATATATATAGGGTGCGGTAGCGGCAAAGCTGACCATGTTGGCAAGGCTGGTGCCGTCGGGTATGGTCACATCGATCACCTTGTCGCCATTGATCGACACGGTGTAGCCGGTATTCGAGAGGATAACGCCTACATACTTCCATTCGCCGTCGGGAAGGAAGGGTGTGTTGGCGTCGTTTACATAGGTGCTGTCGCCCTGCCACGACAAGTTGCCGTCGGCAGTGAGATAGAGTGTCTGTGTGCCGTCTTCGTTTTGGAACGAAAAGAGTGCACCGTCGTTGTCTTCCGCAGCTTGCTTAGCCCAGAAGGTGAGCGATACGGCATTTTGTACCGTCACGGCATTGACCGGATTGGTGATGCGGGCATAGCCTCCGTCGAGGTGGAGCACCGTGCCCAGACTGTCGTCGGCCACGATGGCAGGTACTTGCCCTCCATCGTGCGCTGCCGTAAAAATTAACTCGGGATTTAACTCCTCATCGAAGTTGAGCGTGGTCAGTTTGACCAAGCGCGGGTAGACCTGATTGCCTGTCGGCGGATCCATCTGTCCCCACTCTTCACATGAACTCATGCAGCATGCTGCAAGAATTGCTACAAAGGATAGTAGCCATTTTCTTTCCATGATACAGATATTTAATGATTATACATTAAAGAAAACATTTCAATTAGTGAGGGCAAAAGTAGGGCATCCGCATTGATTGCAGGTGGAAAAACCGCGCTATTTGGTGGATATTTGAGGATGGGGGGTAAGATTACTGGTAAATGCTTCACACCTCCCACACCCGGCAGAGCTTGTTGGTGACTATATAAACTACATACGTGCGCATCTGGTAGTTGACGAAGCGGCGGTTGATGTCCGCAGCGTAGCTTTTCACCTGCGCGATGTCCTCTTCACGGGGGGCAGTGAGGGCTTCGACAACCGCTTCGTCTTTCGCCTTGAAGTACTTGAACTCCACTACGCGGTAATCGTTGTGGTACGAGGTGCCGGGCAGACCTTTCATCACCAAGTCGGGACGACCGGATATGGTGGGGGCAAACCAAATCATTGAAGTTCTCTTCCATCTCATCCATTGTTTCGTTCACCCGCAATTTCGAGAAGTCGAGCCGCAACACCATATATTTATTGTGTTCGGGCGTGGGGTTACTTCCGATGTAAGTACCGGCAAATAATTCTTCAAAGCGGTCGGCAGTGTCTATGTCGTAGTAGTATGCGAGCATCGAGACGTAGAGGCTTTTCCCGAAACGGCGGGGGCGGAGATAGGTGGGAGCATCATAGTTTTCCAAACGTGGAATGAAGCGGGTTTTATCTACGTAGTAATAACCCTTTTCGCGCAATCGGGCAAAGTCGGCTATGGCGTAGGGGATGGTTATTCTTTCTTGCATAGATGGAAATGTCTAATGAATGATGAATGATTGCGCAAAGGTATGGTAAATCTGTAACTTATATAAAGTAAAAGAGATAAATAGGCGTCGCCACCCGAAGCGTCGCCACTGGCACACGCGCCGCCATGCGCGTCGGACGAATGGCGGTGCTCAGCGTCCGCATAGGAACCTCTTTCCCACGACCGTAGGAATCTCTTTCCTACGAGCGTAGGAATCTCTTTCCTACGACCGTAAGTCTTTGGAATAACCGGTTCCAAAAAACTCACCCCCAAAGACGGAGCGTTGGTTTGTCGCTCCGCCTTCTTATGACTTAATGATGTATGAATTGGCAACTTTTTCGTATCTATGATTCATTACGGATAGTCACAAAAAGAATACACTATACCTTGCACCATGAGAAAAATAATCGCTTTGGGAACTTTTATATGCGCAAAAGTGAGAAGAATGATCAGATAGACAAATAGATAGCAGAAGAAGTGCAGGGTGCAAAAAATAGTCGCTATCTTTGCGGCAATGATTAACGAATGAAAAGATAGAACGATATGACA